>JBGPEQ010000022.1:0-16112 GCA_041482855.1 Dongiaceae bacterium
CGCATTGAGGCTTGACCCAGGACTCCCGGAGGAGGAACCTGTCGCCCGCGCGCGGGAGAGACCAGCCGATATGGCCGGCGCCGAAGGAGCAACCGCCCCGGAAACTCTCAGGCAAAAGGACCGCGCGGCTCGAAGGCACTCTGGAAAGTAGGCGTCCGGCGCGGCAGGGTCCGTGACCGCCGTCTCACCGAAGGGGTAAGCCGCCCGATCGCAGGCTCGATCGCGTTCGACGGTGAATCTTTCAGGTCCGAAAGACAGAGGGGGCACCGTGGCAACGGTCTATCGCCATGGCAAACCCTGTTGCTGTCGGAGGACGTCCGTTTGAGCGATCCCAATCAGGCCCTGAGGCGCACGCCGCTCCACGCGCTCCATGGCGAACTCGGCGCCAAGCTGGTGCCGTTCGCCGGCTACGACATGCCCGTGCAGTATCCCATGGGCATCCTGACCGAACATCAACACACGCGAACCGCCGCCGGCCTGTTCGACGTCTCGCATATGGGCCAGGTGCGCTTGACGGGGAAGGGCGGTGTCAGCGCCGCGAAAGCGTTGGAAGCGCTGGTGCCCGCCGATATCCAGGCGCTGACGCCCGGCCAGATGCGCTACACCCAGTTCACGAACGAGAAGGGCGGCATTCTCGACGACCTCATGGTCGCCAACACGGGCGATCACCTGATGCTGGTGGTGAACGCCTCCTGCAAGGAGGCCGACGCCGCGCACCTGCGCCGTCATCTCTCGGCAAGCTGCGAGATCGAGGAGCTGTCGACGCGCGCGTTGATCGCGTTGCAAGGCCCCAAGGCCGCCGAAGTGCTCGGACGGTTCGCGCCGCAGTGCCGCGCGATGCATTTCATGAACGCGGCCTTCCTCACCATCGATGGCGTCACCTGCTACGCCACGCGCTCCGGCTACACCGGCGAGGATGGTTACGAGATCTCCATGCCCGGCGATGCCGCCGAGCGGCTTGCCCGTCGTCTGCTGCAGGAGCCGGAGGTGAAACCCATCGGACTCGGCGCCCGCGATTCCCTGCGACTCGAGGCCGGCCTGTGCCTCTATGGCAATGACATCGATCAGGCGACAACGCCGGTGGAAGCGGCGCTCACCTGGTCGATCGGCAAGCGTCGCCGCAGCGAAGGCGGCTTCATCGGCGCCGAGGTGATCCTGCGGCAGCTGAAGGACGGCGCGCCGCGCCGGCTCGTCGGCATTCGCCCCGAAGGTCGCGCGCCCGTGCGGGCCCACGCCGAGATTCAGGACAAGAGCGGCCGCCGCATCGGCGAGGTCACCAGCGGCGGCTTCGGACCCACCGCCAACGGACCGGTCGCCATGGGCTATGTCGAAACCGCGCACGCCGCAGCGGGCACCGATCTGCAAGTCATCGTGCGCGACAAGGCGCTGCCGGCCAAGGTAGCGCCGCGGCCGTTCGTCCCGCACCGCTATCACCGAGGCTGAGGGGAAGCATCCATGAGCACCGTGAAGTTCACCGAAGAGCATGAGTGGATCAAGATCGAGGGCGATACCGGCACCGTCGGCATCACGACCTACGCGCAGGAGCAGCTGGGCGACGTCGTCTATGTCGAGCTGCCCGCGGTCGGCAAGCAGGTCGAGAAAGGCAAGGAGATGGCCGTCGTCGAATCCGTGAAGGCGGCGAGCGAAGTCTATGCGCCGGTCAGCGGCGCGGTCGTGGCCGTCAACGACAAGCTCACGGCCGAGCCGGCGACGGTCAATGGCGAGCCCATGGCCGGCGGCTGGTTCGTCAAGATCAAGCTCAGCAAGCCGGCGGAATTAGATGGCCTGATGGACGAGACCGCCTACAACAAATACCTCAAGGGATTGCACTGATGCGTTATCTGCCGCTCACGGAGGCCGATCGCCGGACCATGCTGGCGAAGATCGGCGTGGCTTCCGTCGACAGCCTGTTCCGCGACGTGCCGGAGAGGGCGCGCTTCGCCAAGCCGATCGATCTGCCCAACCACATGGGCGAGCTGGAAGTGGAGCGCGCCATCTCCGCCCTGGCCGCGAAGAATCTGGGCACCGGGCGCGCGCCATCCTTCCTCGGCGCCGGCGCCTATCGCCATCATGTGCCGGCCGCGGTCGACCATCTGATCCAGCGCGGCGAGTTCCTCACCTCCTACACGCCCTATCAGCCGGAGGTGACGCAAGGCACGCTCGAATATCTCTTCGAGTTTCAGACGCAGGTCGCGCTCATCACCGACATGGATGTGGCGAACGCCTCCATGTATGACGGCGCCACCGCCACGGCCGAAGCCGCGATGATGGCCAACCGTGTCACCCGCCGGAGCAAGGCGATCCTATCGGGCGGCCTGCATCCGCACTATCGCGAGATCATCGCGACGCACGCGCATTTCGGCGGCTTCACGGCGGAGGCACTGGCGCCCGACCCGCTCGCCAAGGAAAGCCTGATCGATCGCATCGACAGCCAGACCTCCTGCGTCGTCGTGCAGAACCCCGGCTTCTTCGGTCATGTGCGCGACTACACGGCGCTGGCGCAGGCCTGCCAGAAGGCGGGAGCGCTGCTGATCGTCGCCGTCGCCGAAGTGGTATCGCTCGGCGCCGTCACGCCGCCGGGCGCCATGGGCGCCGACATCGTCGCCGCCGAGGGCCAGTCGCTCGGAAATGCGCTCGGCTTCGGCGGACCTTATGTCGGGCTGTTCACGACGCGCGAGAAATATGTGCGGCAGATGCCCGGCCGCCTGGTCGGTCAGACCGTCGATACGGACGGAAGGCGCGGCTGGGTGCTCACGCTGTCGACGCGCGAGCAGCATATCCGGCGCGAGAAGGCGACCAGCAACATCTGCACCAACTCCGGCCTGTGCGCGCTCGCCTTCACGATCCATCTGACCATACTCGGCGAGGCCGGCTTCACGCGCCTGGCCGATCTCAATCACGCCACGGCCGTTCGCCTCGCGGAGCGCCTGTCGGCCGTGAAGGGAGTAGAAATACTCAACGACACCTTCTTCAATGAGTTCACCGTGAAGCTCCCGAAACCGGCCGCTCCCATCGTCGATGCACTCGTCGATCGCGGCATCCTCGGCGGAGTCCCGGTGTCGCGGCTCTATCCGAATGATCCGGCGCTAGGGAATCTGCTCCTGCTGGCCGCCACGGAGACCAACACCGATGCCGATACGGACGCGCTCGCAACCGCCCTGAATGAGGTCCTGCGATGATCGTGAACCCGCCACCGTCACGTAGGGGCGACCGGCAGGTCACCCGCTGGCCCGTGCCGTGGCAACACGGGCGACCTGCCGGTCGCCCCTACGACATCTCTGTGTCTCTGTGCCTCTGTGGTTCAAGGCAACAGGCACGGCATGTCGTCGGGAGGCCGTCATGACTCGCGATCCCGTCACCGGCACCTTCAGCGGCAATCGCGGCCTGCAGATCGAGGAGCCGCTGATCTTCGAACAGGACGCGCCCGGCCGCACCGGCGTCGACCTGCCGGAACCGCCGCAGGTCAAGAGCCGCCTCGGCGGCCTCGGGCGCAAGGGCGCCATCGGCCTGCCCGGCCTCTCCGAACCGCAGGTGGTGCGCCACTACACGCGGCTCTCGCAGAAGAACTACGCCATCGACATGGGGTTCTATCCGCTCGGCTCCTGCACCATGAAGCACAACCCGCGCCTCAACGAGAAGATGGTGCGGCTGCCGGGCCTCGCCGACCTGCATCCGCTGCAGCCCGTGAAGACCGTGCAGGGCGCGCTCGAACTCATCGATAAGCTCGCCCATTGGCTGAAGACGCTCACGGGCATGCCGGCGGTGGCGCTCTCGCCCGGCGCCGGCGCCCATGGCGAGCTTTGCGGCATGATGGCGATTCGCGCCGCTCACGAGGCCAGGGGCGAAGGCCACCGCAAGCGCGTGCTGGTGCCGGAGTCCGCGCACGGCACCAATCCGGCCACGGCCGCCGGCGTCGGCTACGCGGTCGATCCGATTCCGGCCAACGAGCGCGGCCGCGTCGATCTCGCCGCCTTCAAGGCGAAGCTGGGCCCGGACGTCGCGGGCATCATGATCACCAACCCGAACACCTGCGGCCTGTTCGAGAACGACATCATGGAGATCGCCGATGCCATCCACGGCGTTGGCGGCTATTTCTACGGCGACGGCGCCAACTTCAACGCCATCGTCGGCCGCGTGCGGCCGGGCGATCTCGGCGTCGATTGCATGCACATCAACCTGCACAAGACCTTCTCGACGCCCCATGGCGGCGGCGGTCCGGGCGCCGGTCCGGTCGTGCTGTCGGCGGCGCTGGCGCCGTTCGCGCCGCTACCTTACGTGGTGCACGGGCCCGGCGGTTTTGACCTGGTCGAGCGCAACGACCATCCGCAGGCGAGCGGCCAGGCCTTCGGCCGGCTCAAGAGCTTCCACGGCCAGATGGGCATGTTCGTGCGCGCGCTCGCCTACATGATGAGCCACGGCGGCGACGGCCTGCGCCAGGTCGCCAACGATGCCGTGCTCAACGCCAACTATCTGATGGCCAGCCTCAAGGACGACATGACGCCGGCCTTCGAAGGCCCATGCATGCACGAGGCCCTCTTCGACGATGAATTCCTCAAGGGCACCGACGTCTCCACCCTCGACATCGCCAAGGCCATGATCGACGAGGGCTATCACCCCATGACCATGTACTTCCCGCTGGTCGTGCATGGCGCGCTCCTGATCGAGCCGACGGAGACCGAGAGCAAGGATTCGCTCGATCAGTTCATCGCGGTTATGAAGGGCCTGGCGAGGCGCGCCAAGAGCGGCGATGCCGGCTATTTCCACGCCGCGCCCACCCTGGCCCCGCGCCGCCGCCTCGATGAAACCGCCGCCGCCCGCAAGCCGGTCCTGCGCTGGAAGCCGTCGCCGATCACGGGGGAGGCGGCGGAGTAGGGGGTGTCCGCTCGCAGGAGCGATCTCCTGTAGGGGCGACCGGCGCCTGCCCCGGACTTGATCGGGGGTCGCCCGCCTAGCCGCTGCGTAACGGTAGGAAAGTTGAACCGCAGAGTCGCAGAGGCGCGGAGAAGGAAGGAAGCCGGTTGGCCCCCGCCCAAATTTGCATTTTCTGTTACAACCCTGCAAGCATAGAGCGCTGTCCCATGACGCCATTCCGCCGGTTGCGAACGAAATTCAGGAGCCGCTGATAGCCGATGCCGAATGACCGTACCGAGCCGCCGGCCGCCGCGATCGTCGTCCGCCCGGCGACGCCTGCGGACGCCCCGATCCTCGTCCAGTTGATCCGGGACCTCGCCGCTTACGAAAAGGAACCTCTATCGAGCGTCCGGGTGGCCGAAGCCGACATCCTGCGCGACGGCTTCGGGCCGCAGCGGCGCTTCGAATCCCTGCTGGTCGAGGCGGGGGGCCGTGCGGCGGGCTTCGCGCTCTTCTTCCACAACTACTCGACCTGGGAGGGCCGCGCCGGCATCTATGTCGAGGACATCTTCGTCTGCGAATGGGCGCGCGGCCGCAACATGGGTCGCCGGCTGCTGGCGGAGATTGCCGCCATCGCCGAGGCGCGCGGCTGCGGGCGCGTCGATCTCTCGGTCCTGGACTGGAATCCGGCGCGCGCCTTCTACGAGCGCATCGGCCTGGTCGAGATGTCGGACTGGCGTCCTTACCGCCTCAAGGGTGAAGCACTTGCCTCCCTCGCGGCCGAAGCTCGGGCCGAAGGAGCGCGCGGCTCGTGATCGTTCGGGGATATTGCCGGGGCGATCGCCCTCGACGCCGCGGCCTGCTCAGGTCTTGCGCGGTCGCCGCGCCGTCGGCTTGTGCACACGCCTTCTGATCGTCGCTTGGTCGCGTCCTTCGCCGGACATGGCTTGGAATCGCCGCAGCCAGCCACAGGCCTCGTCGTCGATGTAGTCGTCGGCGGCATCGCCGATCACGATTTCGGCGCTCGCGTGCCCCTCGAAAGGGGACTCGAAGAAGGCATTGAATAGCCATACCTTGTCGCGTGCGGCGAAATCACGGTTCCGCTGCTTCAACTCGTCGACAGCGCCCGCGAGAATGACCTGAAAGGCGTTCACTGCGGGGTCGAGGGGACGGATCTGGCAGATCTCCTCGTTGCGCAGGCGTGCGGCAAGGGCGCGGGCCCGGTTGACATAGTCGGGCATGCGCGGCAGGTGCCGGTCCAGGCCATCGAGCGCCGAGAGCGCATAGGGATAGGCGGTCCAGAGCGCGGCGCCCTGCCGCGTTCGCCAGACCTCCAGGGCATCGATGCAATTGCGCGTGCCGGCGACCACGCAGCCGGCCAGCCCGCCGATGCCCTTGTAGAAGGAAACGTAGACGCTGTCCGCAAGGGCCGCCACGGCGCGCAGCGATCGGCCGTAGCCGGCCGCGGCTTCCCACAGCCGTGCGCCGTCGAAATGCAGCGGTACCCCGTTGTCGCGGCACCACGCCGAGATGCGTTCCAGTTCTCGCCACGGCGGCAGGAGAAAGCCGGCGCGGCGGAGCGGCAGCTCGACGATCACGGCCGCCAATCGCTGACGCACCTGCTGCAGGTCCGCCAGGCCGAAGGGCGCATGCCGTCCGAGGCGAACCAGCCGCAGATTGTGGATGTATTCGATGCCGTTCGCCTCGTCGAAGTCGATGTGGCCCAGGGGCGACAGCGCGAGATAGGGTGATCCCCGTTGCTCGCTGTAGACGCGAGCCACGCATTCCTGCGCGATCACGCCCTTGGCGAAGAAGACGCCGGCCTGCTTTCCCAGCAGCGCGACGACTCGGCGTTCGAGCTCGCCGACCGCTCCGCCGCGGCCGTACAGATCCGGCAATCGTTCGGCGAGAGGATGGCGGGCGAGTGCGGCGAGAGTCTCCCGCACGCTCTTCTGCCGATGATGCGAAAGGAACCGGGCGCAGGTGGCACGAAGCTCAAGATCGCGCTCCTGCGGCGGCGTTCCCGAGCCAGCCTTGTTGGACCGCATCGCGATCGATCTCGCAAACTTCGACGGATTCCGCGTCCACGCCCGGCGCGCCGTCCGGCGGCAGTTACTCAGTGCAGCTTTCGATCGAGCTCGTTGATCGCCGCATCGATCAGCTCGTCGCCCTTGCCGCTGTCGATGCCTTCCCTCAGCAGCATGGCGGCGGCGGCCATGGCGATGTCGACCGTCTGGTTGCGGACGTCGGTCACCGCCTGGGCCTCGGCCTGGGCGATCTTGTCGAGTGCCATCTTCTCGCGCCGCGCGAAGGTCGCCTCCAGATTGGCGGCCGATTCGCGGCGAACGTGCTCCGCTTGCTCGCGGGCGCGGACGAGGATCGCCTCGACCTCTTTCACGGCCGCGATCTGCTTGCGCTGGTGTTCGGCCAGCAGCCTCTCGGCCTCGTCGCGCAGCGCGCGCGCCTCGTCGAGCTGGGCCTTGATCTTGGCGGCGCGGCCGTCGAGGCCGTTGGCGATGGCCCGGCCGATCGGTTTGGCCGTCAAGGCCACGAAGATGATGAAGGCGGCCGCCACCCAGGCTTCCGGATTGCTCAGGAATTCCATTGCTCAGCGCTCCGTCATGGCGGCCTCGACGGCCGCCTGTATCAGCGCTGCCGGCGGTTTCAGCCCGGCGACCTTGGCGAGCACGCTGCCCGTCACCTCGCCGCCGACGCCGCGCAGTTCCGTCAGCGCCCGCGTCTTGGCCTGGGCGATGCCGTCCTCGGCGGCCTTGGTCCGCTGCGCCAATTGCTGGGCAAACGCGGCCTCGCGCTTCGCCGTTTCGGCGGCGATCTCGGCCTGCGTCTGCCGCAGCTCGCCTTGCGCCTTGGCGCGGGCATCGGCGATCGTCTTCTGATACGCCGCCAGCGCGGTGTCGGCTTCGATCTTCACCCGTTCGGCGCGGTCGAGATCGCCCTTGATGCGGGCCTCGCGCTGCTCGATCGCGCTGGCCACGCGCGGCATGGCCACCTTCGACATCAGGATGAGCAGCAGGACGAAGGTGATGGCGAGCCAGATCAGCTGGGGCGGAAAATCGCCGAACTCCAACTGGGGCATGCCACCCGATTTCTCCTGCTGCTGGGTCGCCGCGGAGCCCGCGCCCGCGGTTGACTCCGGCTGCGTCTCCTGGACCAAGACGAGATGCGGCGCCTGGCCGAGCCCATCCGGCGGCCCGTCCCGGCCGATCTTCAGCTGAAACATGATTCGCCTGCCGTCGATGTCGCTGCTGCGCGAATCGCCCGGCTTAGAACACGAACAGCAGCAGGAGCGCGATCAGCAGCGCGAACAGCGCGATGGCTTCCGTCAGCGCGAAGCCGAGCAGCACGTTGGGGAACACCTTCGGCGCCGCCGCCGGATTGCGCAGCGCGCCCGAGACGAAGCTGCCGAAGATGTTGCCGATGCCGACGCCCACGCCGGCGAGGGCGATGGTGGCGAGGCCGGCGCCGATGAGCTTGGCCGCTGCTGGATCCATGGGACTAGTCCTTCTCTCTCGTTTGGAAACGGGTTGCGCTCAGTGATGCATGTGGACCGCATCGTTCAGATAGATGCAGGTCAGGATGGTGAAGACGTAGGCTTGCAGGACGGCGATGCCGAGTTCGAGGCCGGTCAGCGCCACGACGAAGGCGAGCGGCGCCCAGCCGCCGAGGATGCCAAGCATGACCACGAAGCCGCCGAACACCTTCAGCATGGTATGACCGGCCGTCATGTTGGCGAACAACCGCACGGACAGGCTGATCGGTCGGATCAGGTAGGACAGCACCTCGATGACGACCAGCAGCGGCAGCAGCGCCATCGGCACGCCCGCCGGCACGAACAGCTTGAGATAGCGCAGCCCGTGGCGGGTGAAGCCGATGATGGTGACGCCGATGAACACCACCAGCGCCATGGCGAAGGTGACGATGATGTGGCTGGTCACCGTGAAGGTGAACGGAATCATCCCGATCAGGTTGCAGAACAGGATGAACATGAACAGCGAGAAGATGAACGGGAAATACTTCATGCCGGCGGTGCCGACATTGTCGCGGATCATGTTGGCGACGAACTCGTAGGAGAGTTCCGCCATCGATTGCAGTCGCGTCGGCACCAGCGATCGCTGGCGCGTCGCAAGCAGCAGGAACGCGGTGATGGCGAGAATGGCGATCAGCATGAACAGCGCGGAATTGGTGAAGGAGGCGTCGAGGCCGCCGATGCGGACCTCGAACAGGCGCTCGATCTTGAATTGCTCGAGAGGGCTGATTTTTTCCGCCACGACCGATCCCCAATCCCTCGGCGGCCTGCCGCCGTTACCTGTCCTTGCCGTTCTCGACGTCGCGATTGAGCTGCATCGCGGACCGTATGACGGTGTATATGCCGGCCGTGGCCCCCAGCAAGAAGAACACGATCAGCATCAGCGGGCTCGTACCAAGCCAGTAGTCGAGCCCCCAGCCGATCACCCCGCCGACCACGAGCCCCGCCGCCAATTCGACCGACAGCCGGAGGACCCAGCCGGCGGCCGTCTGCGGAACTCCGCCTGAACCAGGACCCTCGCCGCTCTCCTGCTTCACCTCGCTGCGCAGGGCCTGCAGGCGCTTGGCGAAATCCTGCGGTTCCGGTGGAGAATCGCCCTCGGTCATCGGCATCGGGCGCACGCTTTCGCTGCTGTCACGGCCCCCGTCGCGACCGGCGCGCAACTTAGGGACCGTCCCGCCCCCTGTCAAGGCGAATGCCGGCGCGAAAAACGCTTGAAATACCTAGGGTTGCCAGACTTTTTCCCTATTCCGCCGCGTGCAACTGCGCGGCCCGCTGGAGGTCGACAGAGACCAGCTGGGAGACGCCGCGCTCGGCCATGGTCACGCCGTAGAGCCGGTCCATGCGCGCCATGGTCATGCGGTGATGGGTGATGACGAGGAAGCGCGTCGCCGTCGAGTGCGCGAGCTCCTCGACCAGGCTGCAGAAGCGGTCGACGTTGGCGTCGTCGAGCGGCGCGTCCACCTCGTCGAGCACGCAGATCGGCGCCGGGTTGGTGAGGAACACGGCGAACAGCAGGGATAGCGCCGTCAGCGCCTGCTCGCCGCCCGACAGCAGCGACATCACCTGCATCCGCTTGCCCGGCGGACTCGCCATGATCTCAAGCCCCGCCTCGAGCGGGTCCTCGGCCTCGGTCAGCTTCAAATGGGCGTGGCCGCCGCCGAACAGGCGCGTGAACAGCTGGGTGAAGCTCGTGTTGACCAGTTCGAAGGCGGCCAGCAGCCGCTCGCGTCCTTCGCGATTGAGGCTGGAGATGCCGGCCCGCAGCCGCGCGATGGCATTGATGAGGTCGGAGCGTTCCGTCTGCAGGCCGGAGATCTGCTGCTCCATCTCGGCCGCTTCGGTCTCGGCGCGCAGGTTGACCGGTCCCATATTGTCGCGCTCGCGCAGCAGGCGCTGCAGCCGCATCTCGACCTGCTCGCGGACCGGCGGCTCCTGCTCGGCCTTCAGTTCGGCGATGGCGGCCGTCTCCTCCGGCCCGCATTCGAGCCGTTCGCGGATCCGCTGCACGACGTCGTCGCCGTGCTCATCGGCCTGCGCGACCGCGGCCTCCGCGCGCACACGGTCCTCGCGCGCCTCGGCCAGGCGCGTCTCGGCCGCCTTCAGCTCCAGCACGGCGGCGGCCAGCTGCGTTTCCGCCGCTGCCAGTTGATCGGCCGCCGCGCGCCGCTTGGCGTTGGCCGCCTCGATCAGGTCCATCAGCTTCTGCCGCTGCTCGGCGATCTCGGCCGGACGGCGGCTGAGATCCTCGAGCTCGGCGTTTACGGCGGCCCGGCGTTCCGCCAGCAACTCCAATTGCCGTTCCGCCGCCGCTATCCGCTGGCTCCAGGAGCGGCGCTCGTTTTCGATCGCCCCTGCGCGCGCCGCACGCGCCTGCGACTCCCGCTGGAGCCGGTCATGGGCGCTACGACACTCGATTAGACGGCCGCGCAATTCAGCCAGTTCGGTACGTCGCGCCACGGCCTGATCGCGAACCGTCGCCAGGTCCGGCAGGGCCGCCTCATCGGCACGCGCGACCGTCAGCTGGGTTTCGGTCTCCGCGACGTCGGCGCCCATCGCAATCGCGGCCTCGTCCAATGCGGCCGCGCGCGAGGTGGCGGCCAGGGCGCGCTGCGTCGCCGCCTCCAAGGCGGCACGCGCGCCGTCGACCGTCCGCAACGACGCCTGGAACGCATCGCGCCATTGGCGCTCGGCCGCCGTCGCCGCGTCGGCGCCGCGCCGTGTTTCCGCGTGCCCGGTCTCGGCCTCGCCCAGGGCGACTCGCAGGATAGTCAGTTCCCTCTGAAGTTCGTCGAGGCGCGAGCGCTGGCGCAGGCGCGTTTCGGCGGCCGTTACTGCACCAGCCGCCATTGCGAAGCCGTCCCATCGCCACATCGCGCCGTCACGCGTGACCAGGCGCTGGCCCTGGAGCAGTTGCGCGGCCAGCGCTCGACCCTCCGCCTCGCCGGCAACGACTCCGATCTGCGTCAGCCGCCGCGTCAGCAGGTCCGGCCCCCGCACGAACGCCGCCAACGGCTCGGCGCCGGCGGGTAGCGCCGGCGGGTTGTCCGACGGCGGTAAGGTCTGCCAATGCACGGGAGCGCCGGCGTCGGCGGACG
Source organism: Dongiaceae bacterium (assembly GCA_041482855.1). GTDB lineage: Bacteria > Pseudomonadota > Alphaproteobacteria > Dongiales > Dongiaceae > JBGPEQ01. The sequence goes on from JBGPEQ010000022.1 coordinate 11,497, forward strand.
CCTCGAGATCGTCGCCCAGAGCGGCGCCAAGCGCCGCCTCGTAACCCGGCGTGACCGTGACCGCATTCACCAGCGACGGCCACAGGTCGGATTGATTGGCGGCGAGCAAGGCCACCAGGGCCTTTTCCTCCGCGGCGACGCCGGCATGGGCGGCTTGCGCTTCCTGCAATCTGGCCCGCGCCGCTGCCTCTGCCGCCTCCGCTGCCGTCCGCGCCCGCTCGATGGCGGCGCCCTCGGCCTGCAGCCGCTCGAACCCGGCCTGTCGCGTCGCGAGGTCGTCGCGCGCCGCCGCGAGCGCGCTGTCGTCGGCAATCTCCGTCTGCAAGCGCGCGCGTTCGGACGCGATCTCCTCGGCCCGCTGCCGCAGCCGGGCGACGCGGCCTTCGAGTTCGCTCAGGTGGCGGCGGACGGCCGCCTCCTGCGCTTCGCCCGCCGCGATTTGCCGCGTGAGATCGCCGAGCTCGGACTCGCGGGCGTCGACGATGTCTTGGGCGTCGGTCACGGCCGCCGTTGCCGCCGCAATCTGCCCGCCTTCGGCCGCTGCCGCCGCCACTAGCGATTCGTGCTCGGTGCCCAGGCGGGCATCCGCCGCCCGCGCATCCTCGGCGAGAGCGGATTCGCGCGTCGTGTCGATTTCGGTCTGGGCCAGCCGGCGCTCCGCTTCGGCTTGCGCCGCGGCGACGCGCGCTTCCTCCTGGTTGAGGTCGGTGCGCGCGTGATTGAGACGCTGCAATTCCGCCGCCGCCTCGGCCTCGGCCTGGCGCAGCGGGGGCAGGTCCGCTGCGATACCGGCCTGCCGGGTCGCCGCGGCCGCCGCTTCGCCCGTGAGTTCGCTCACCTGCGTTTCCGCGACGGCGAACGCCGCGCGCGCAGCCTCGAGGCGCACGGCCGACTCGCGCCACAGCAGGTGCAGCAAGGTCGCCTCGACGCGGCGGATGTGATCGTTCAGGTTGCGGTAGCGGGTCGCCTGCCGGGCCTGCTTCTTCAGCGCCTGCAACTGGCTTTCGAGCGTGACGATGACGTCGTCGAGGCGCGCCAGGTTGGCCTCGGCCGCGCGCAGGCGCAACTCGGCCTCGTGCCGGCGCGAATGCAGGCCCGTGATGCCCGCGGCCTCCTCGAGCAGCGCGCGCCGGTCGATCGGCTTGGCGTTGATGAGGGCGCCGACCCGGCCCTGGCTGACCAGCGCCGTCGAATGGGCGCCGGTCGCGGAATCCGCGAACAGCAGCTGGACGTCGCGGGCGCGCACCTCGTGCCCGTTGACGCTGTAGCTGGAGCCGCTGCCGCGCTCGATGCGGCGGCTGATCTCCAGCTCGTCGTTGTCGTTGAAGTGGGACGGCACCTTGCGGTCGAGATTCTCGAGCAACAGCACGACCTCGGCGATGTTGCGCGCCGGCCGCGTCGTGCTGCCGCTGAAGATGACGTCCTCCATCTCGCCGCCGCGCATGGACTTGGCCGAGGTCTCGCCCATGGCCCAGCGCAGCGCCTCCACCAGGTTCGATTTGCCGCAGCCGTTGGGGCCGACGATCCCGGTCAGGCCGGGATAGATCAGCAATTCGGTGGGATCGACGAAGGACTTGAAGCCGGCGAGACGGAGTTTGGTGAACTGAACCAACGTTGGCCTCGAAAATTAACCCCTGGATCGGCCCGTACGCATCACTCAGGACTTCGGCAGCAGGTCTTTGATGACCTTGCCGAAGCCGGGCTTGGTCGTGCCCTCTTCCTGATAGTCGTCGAACGGCATGTTCGTGTATTTCTTGCCATTGATGACGAAGGATGGCGTCGAGTCGACGCCGAACTTGGCCTGCGCCTCCTTGATCCCGGCGACGATGCGGTCAAGGGCCGCCTGGTCGGCGGTGCAGCGGTCGATGTCGGCATCGGATAGCCCGGCCGTCCGTCCGATCTGTTTCAAGGCGGCGGCCGGGTCGGTGGCGCGCGCCCATTCGGCCTGACTGCGGAACAGAATGTCGAGCATGGGAAAATAGCCTTCGGCGGGCGCGCACTGGGCCATCAACGATGCCCGCGCCGCCAGCCCGTCGAGCGGGAACGGCCGGAACACGAAGCGGACCAGCCCCTTGTCGATGAATTCCGATCTGATGCGCGGCATCGTCTCCGTGGCGAAGTGCGCGCAGTGCGGGCAGGTCATGGACGCATACTCGATGATCGTCAGCGGGGCGTCGGCCTTGCCGAGCACATGCTCGTCCGTCCCGATCTCGGGCTGGTCGGTCTGTGCCACCTGCGTTGCAGCCGGCGGGCTTTCCGGGCCGCTGGCTGCAGCGGCGACCGGGCTCCCGACCATCGTCTCGATGGAACTGGAAGCGACGGGGGTCGAGCCGGGCTTGTCCGGCACAGACTTATGGCTGACGAAGTAGGCAGCGCCAGCGGCTCCTAGGATCGCGATCGCCGCGATGGCCGTTAACAAATTCCGCAATATCCACTCCGTATTGGGGGGCGACATGCCTGCCGGGCCACCCTGGGTATGTGGCAGGATTCGGGTGCCCGTGCAAGGCCCGCCACTGTCCCGCCCGATCGCTTCGCCCCTGGAATCCTGGCGACGATTCTCGCCGCAGGCGTTAAGCCGGCGGTTTGCGCACGGTGCTGCGCAGGCTGCGGCCGAGGCCGCGGAGCGCCTCCCGCAGTGCTTCATCTTCGACAGTCGACAGCAGGCCGCCGATCTCGGCCTCCGCTTCGGCTGTGGGCGCGCTCGCCGGCGGTCGTCGCGGTCCGGCCAGGCCTGGGACGGGCCCCTGGTGAATCCTGAGACGCCCGACGGCGCGATAGCCGAAGTAGCCGTTGATGCGTTCGAGGACCAGTGGCTCCAGATGCTGCAATTCGAGGGCGAGGGCGCCGGAGACGCGGACATGCAGCGTGCCCTCGCGCCGTTCGCCGCCGGTGAAGGAGAGCCGCAGCGGCAGGCTGCGTTCGGCGATGGTCGAGCCCACGACGGCCGCCCAGTCCGTGACCAGCCCGCCCTCCGCCAGCCCATGCCGCCCGAGCGTGCGGCGCGTCACCTTCGGCAGCGTGACCGCCAGGCTCAACATCGCGTTGGTTCGATTCTCGCCGTCGTCTGCCATGGCGACCTCTGGCTGATGGCCGGGCCCGACCGGCGCGGCTATGTTAGCGGCTGCCATGCCCCGTCGCCACGCCTCGTCCCGCCGCCGGCCCACCGATCTGGCCGACCGGCTGCTCGTCTGGTACGACCGCCACGCCCGCGCGCTGCCCTGGCGCGCCAAGGCCGGCGAGCGCGCCGATCCCTATCGGGTGTGGCTGAGCGAAATCATGCTGCAGCAGACCACGGTCGTTACCGTCGGTCCCTACTTTCGCGACTTCCTGGCGCGCTGGCCGACTGTCCATGACCTCGCCGCCGCCGATCTGGATGCCGTCCTCCATGCCTGGCAGGGCCTCGGCTACTACGCGCGGGCGCGCAACCTGCACAAATGCGCCCGCGTCGTGAGCGGCGAGCATGGCGGCGCGCTTCCGGACAACGAGGAGGCTTTGCGTCGCCTTCCCGGCATCGGCGCCTATACCGCGGCTGCCGTCGCGGCGATCGCGTTCGGCCGCCGCGCGACGGTGATGGACGGCAATGTCGAGCGCGTCGTCGCCCGCCTCTTCAACGTCACCACGCCGCTGCCGCGCGCCAAGCCGGAGCTGCGTCGACTCGCCGAAGCTCTGACGCCGGCGGCGCGCGCCGGCGACTACGCGCAAGCAATGATGGACCTCGGCGCCACCGTCTGCCAGCCGCGCAAGCCGAAATGCATGCTCTGTCCGCTGACCGACGCCTGCGCCGCCCGCCGCGCCGGCAGCCAGGAGATCTTGCCCGCGAAGCTGCCGAAGGCCGCGCGGCCGAAGCGGCATGGCGTCGTCTTCTGGACCCTGCGCCGCGACGGCGCCGTGCTCCTGCGCCGCCGCCCCGAGAACGGCCTCCTCGGCGGCCTGTTCGAAGTGCCGTCGACGGAATGGCGCGCTGCTCCCTGGAGCATCGACGAGGCGAAGGCGGCGGCCCCGGCGCGCGCGTCCTGGCGCCCACTCGAGGGCGTGGTCCGCCACGGCTTCACCCATTTCGAACTCGAACTGTCGCTGCTCGTCGGCAGCGCGCGGGGCGCTTCCGCCGCCGGTGGCGTCTGGTGCCCGGTCGATCGGCTGTCCGACTACGCCCTGCCTACGCTCATGAAGAAGGTCGTCCGCCACGCCCTGGCGAAGCTGTAGCGGCGGGCGCCGCGCCGCAGCGTCAGGTGGCGCGGCAGATCATCTCGATCGGCGCGAGCAGGCCGTGTTCCAGGTTCGCGACCAGGTTCCTGACCATGTGCGGGAAGTCGGCGCCCATGGCGATGTGCGGGCCGAGCGGCGGCAGGCCGCTTTCGGCGACTCGCGCCTGCATCTTCTTGAAGAACTCGATGGCGAAAGCGTGCCGTTCGCGTTCCTTTTGCACCTCAAAGCCGGCGTCGCGCAGCAGCCGGCGATAGTCGTCGGCAGCGGCCACGAAACTGCTCTCGGCCGTGCGCGCCCACGGCACCGGAAAGGTAAGGTCGCCGGCGGCGATGCGCATCACATCGTAGACGCCGAAGGTGCCGCCGGGCCTGAGCGCGCGTTTCACCTGCCCGAACAGCGTCGCCTTGTCC
>JBGPEQ010000023.1:0-15692 GCA_041482855.1 Dongiaceae bacterium
AGGTATGCATGGCGGTGACCGCCAGCACGCCCTCGGCCGTCTCGCGCATGGCGGCAAAGGCCCCATGCAGGCGCTGGAACGCCTCGGCCACCGGTGGCGCCAGCCGCCGGCCGGCCTCCGACAGCACCACCCGCCGGGCCTGCCGCAGGAACAGCGGCGCGCCGACCCGGTCCTCCAGCAGCTTCACCTGATAGCTGACGGCGGCCTGGGTCATCCCCAGCTCCGCCGCCGCCCTGGTGAAGCTCTCATGTCGGGCGGCCGCCTCGAAGGCGCGGATGGCCGATAGGGGCGGCAGCTTCGATATCGCCATTCATAAGTCCCGCTTATGCTCTTCCCCCGACAATCGCTTTGTCTTCGGCGGCTGTCGAGCTCAAATTCTCGCCATGTTCATAAGGCCGATTAGGCCTCACCAAACCGGCGAACGAGGGAGCAGAGAGCCATGACGCCAGCGACCGAATGCTATCCGTTGCCTACCTGCCAGGTTCCGTCGACCTCCTGGGTCCGGCGGCTGCTGGCCCGCCTGTCGGGCCTCTCCCGGCAGCGCCTGTCGAGCCTGAACCCCGAGGAGTTGCCGCCACACCTGCTGCGGGATCTAGGTTTGCCCGATCGAGGCTTCCGCGGCAGGCTGAATGACCCGTGGATTCGTTGAACTGTCAGCCAGCCATAGAATAACAGCGCTTGATTGCGCTCCGTGATGTTGCTATAATGTTCAAGTCGCGGGAGCGCTTCCAGCGGCTCGATATTTGACATCGTGGATCAGACAGAAGCCGAGCGCGCGTAGTCGCAGCCGCTCGGTCGGACGTGGGCGGGGTCAAGCCCGAGACTTACGCCAAATACGATAGCCTTGAATTTCGAGTTTTCGAGTTCGACCCACCCTCCAACCAGACGAAATCCCATCAAGGGTGCCTCCCCGCTGGACATGGGGTGCACCCGCCTTCGCGAAGCCCGCTTCGGCGGGCGAAGGAAGGTCGCTCAAATTCAGTGAACCGCAGAGACGCCGAGGCGCCGAGAGGCGAAATACTTCATCTCCGCGTCTCTGCGTCTCTGCGGTAAATCTTCCTCTCCAACCGCACCATTCCCGCTGGGCAAGGGGTCCATCGCTCAGATTTCGACCCGGCTCAGCGTCCCTCGCCCTCGATCGCCTCCAGCAGCCGGTCGATGGTGGCCTCGCTGAGATCGCCGATGGATTCGGCCAGCCGGTTGGCCAGCTCGGTGGCCTTGGGCGAGAGGCCGGCGGTGTCCACGACGATGCGGGGATGGGAGAGCTCGGCCAGCCGCTTCAGCTCGTCGACATCGTCCCAGGCCAAGTTGAAGTAGGCGGAGATCTGCTGCACGAAGCCGGAGGAGGGGCGGCCGCGGTTGCCATGCTCGAGCGCGCTCATATAGGCCGAGGAGACGCCAAGCGCGGCGGCCATGTCTTTCAGCCGGAGGCCGCGGGCAGCCCTGAGCTCGCGCATGCGGCGGCCGAAGGGGGTCATTTTTCGTATAGCCCGCGCGTCTTGTGCCAGTCCTCGATCGACTGGTCGGGATAGTCGGCGAACTTGCCGTGGTGCTTGCCGCCGGGCACAGCTACCCACGGCGCCCGCGAATCGACCATGATGTGCGCCAGTTCCTTCGGCTTCGGCAGCGGCGTGTCGATGGCCGAGGCGTGCGGATAGACCCATTTCGGCCAGCGCGGATCGGAGATGAAGAGGGCGCTGCCGCAGCGCTTGCAGAAGTGGCGGCGGGCCGGGCTGTGGACGGTCTTGCCGTCGGCCGGCATCTTCGCCCGGTAGACGCCGAGGTGCTGGCGCCCGCTCACCTTCAGCGTCTTGGCCTCGCCCATGATGTTGATGGCAAAGCCGCCCCCGCCCGCGGTCTTGCGGCAGATCGAGCAATAGCAGTGCATGTAGGGCTGCGGCGTGTGCGACTTCACCGCGAACCGCACGGCGCCGCAATGGCAGGAGCCTTCGAGCGTACGCATGGTTCATCCCTTCATGGTTCACGCCGGCGCTTCAAGAGTACGTAGAGGGCGCCGCTGCCGCCATGGCGCGGCTGGGCGCTGGCGATGGCAAGCACGCGGGCCCGGTTGGGCGCCTCGTTCAGCCAGCGCGGCACCATCTCCCGCAAGATACCGGAGTCCGAGCGCCAGACGCCCTTGCCGGTGATGACGAGCACGCAACGGCGTCCTGTATTGGCCGAGTGGGCGAGGAAGCCATCGAGCTGCCGATGCGCCTCCTCCTGGGTGAGGCCGTGGAGATCGAGCATTCCCTCGATCGTCAGCTGCCCGCGCTTCAGCCGCTCCGCCAGCCGCTTGTCGACGCCGGCGCTGCGGCCAAGCGTCAGCTCCGGCGACTTGACGGGCGGCGGCGCGGGTGCCGGCGGCGGCGGACGCTTCGCTCGCGCTGGTGGCGCTGCCGTCTCTACCGGCGCAGGTGGCGGCGTTGCCGCTTTCTTCGCTGCCGGCCGCTGCCGCTTCAGTGGCTTGGCATCCCGCATGGCCGTGCGCCATAGCTCGGACTCCTCACGGCTCGGCGGTCGCTTGGCCATCGACGAGGATGATGTGGAGGCGGCGCGGGCCGTGGGCGCCCATCTGCAGGGTCTGTTCGATGTCGGCGCTGCGCGACGGGCCGGTGATCAGGTTGACCGTGCGCGGCATGACGCCGCGGCCATAGCGCTCGCGTAAGCGGGTCCAGGCCTCCTCCATGCCGCCGACGACCTGGTCCGCCGTCAGCATGACGATGTGGGTCTCCGGCAGGAAGTTGAGGGTGGTCGGCCGCTCCGGGCCCGAGGTCAGCATCAGCGTCCCGGTCTCGGCGATGCCCGCGAGCGCCGGCGTCAGCGAGACCTCGTCGCTGCCATCGCTGCGGCCGGTCGTGATCTCCAGCAGCGGCCGCGTCGACCACGGCAGGTTCGCCACCGCCGCATCGGGCGCCACGCGCAGCTTCGCCGGCAGGTTCTCGCGCGCGAGATACTCGGCAACCGCCGCCGGCACCGCCGCCCGATCGGCGATATGCGCGATCGTGCAGGCCGCCTCCTTCGCCATGGCGACGAACAGCTGGAGGCGCGCCTGAGGCTCAAGCTGCCCGCGCGCCGGGATCGGCCCGCGCGGCGGATCGGCGAGCCGGGACTCGATCTCGGCCTGCTGGCTCGACGAAGGCCGGTCGCGCCGCAGCGACTTACGGATGGTGCCAATGATCTGCGCCCGCGTATCGCTCATCGCCGGCCGCGCTCCGCCCACAGCTGCTGGAAGGTGCGGCCTTCCGGCGCAGGCATGTCGCGATGGGCGGTCCAGCCGCCGGCGAGGGGCAGGCTGTGCAGGCGACCCGCGCGTCCGCCGCCCATCTTCAACAGGCGCGCACCGACGCCTGTGACGGACCGATAGAGCGCAGGGCGCTTGGCAAAGAAGGCCCACAGCCGCAGCGCCGCGCGCGCCGCCGGCGGCGACAGGTGGCGGCTGAATTCCTGCTCGCGCCAGTGCCGCATCATCTTCGGCAGGGGGATGCGCATCGGGCAGACGCTCTCGCAGCGGCCGCAGAAGGTGGAGGCGTTCGGCAGATGGCCGGCCTCCTCGACGCCCAGCAGGCTCGGCGTCAGCACCGCGCCAATGGGGCCAGAGTAGACCCAGCCATAGGCGTGGCCGCCGACCGCGTGATAGATCGGGCAGTGGTTGAGGCAGGCGCCGCAGCGGATGCAGCGCAGCGCCTCCCGGAACTCGCTGCCGAGCATGCGGCTGCGGCCGTTATCGAGCAGCACGACGTGATACTGCTCGGGCCCGTCGAGATCGTCCGGCCGCCGCGGCCCCGTCGAGATCGTCGTGTAGACCGACATCTCCTGCCCGGTCGCCGAGCGCGCGAGCACGCGCAGGATCGCCGCCGCATCTTCCAGCGTCGGCACCACCTTCTCGAGCGAGGCCAGCACGATGTGGATCTTCGGCAGGGTCTGCGTGAGGTCGCCATTGCCCTCGTTGGTGACGATGATGCTGCTCCCGGTCTCCGCCACCAGGAAGTTGGCGCCGGTGATGCCGACATCGGCGGCGAGGAAGCGGCTGCGCAGCCTGGCGCGCGCCTCCGCCAATAGCGCCGGCGCCTCGGTCAGCACCCGCTTCGGGTCGAGATCGCTGTGGGCGGCGCGGAAGGCCTCGGCGACCTGCTCCTTGTTCAGATGGATGGCCGGCGCGATCAGATGGCTCGGCGGCTCATGCCGGAGCTGAATGATGTATTCGCCGAGATCGGTCTCCACCGGCGTGATCGCGTTGGCCTCGAGGAAACTGTTGAGATCGATCTCCTCGCCGATCATGGTCTTGCCGCGCGTGACCAGCTTGGCGTTCACCGAGCGGCAGATGCGCAGGATGGTCTGGCGCGCCGCCTCGGCATCCTCGCACCAATGGACCTGGCCGCCATTGGCGACGACCTTGGACTCGAAGCGCTCGAGATAGACATCGAGGTTGTCGAGCACATGGTCCTTGATGGCGCGGGCATGGTCGCGCAGCGCCTCGAACTCCGGCAGGCGGGCCGCGGCGGCGGCGCGGCGCTCGACGAAGTTCTTCTTCACATGGCCGAGCGCGCGTTGCAGCTGTTGGTCGCCGAGGGCGCGCTGGGCGTTGTTCTTGAAATCGTGGCTGGTGGCGTGCTGCATCAGCCCGTCTTCGACTCGCCGATGGGCGCCCCATCGGTCATGCCCGCCAGTACTTCCGCGACGTGGCGCACAGCGATCGGGCGGCCCTCGCGCTTGAGCTTGCCGGCCATGTTGAGCAGGCAGCCGAGATCGCCGGCGAGCAGCGTGCCGGCGCCGGTAGCCGCGATATCAGCGGTCTTCTCGCTGACGATCTTGTTGGAGATCGCCGGATACTTGACGCAGAAGGTGCCGCCGAAGCCGCAGCAGATCTCCGCTCCCGGCAACTCGGCGAGCCGCAGGCCTTGCACGGTCGCCAGCAGTTTTCGCGGCTGCTGCTTGACGCCCAGCTCGCGCAGGCCGGAGCAGGAGTCGTGATAGGTGATGGTGCCCTCGAAGCGTGCCGCCACGCGGGAAACGCCGCGAACATCCGTGAGGAACGAGACCAGCTCATAGGTCCGCGCCGCCAGCGCCTGGGCGCGCTTCCGCATCGCCGCATCATCGGCGAACAGCGTCGGATAGTGCTCGCGGATCATGCCGGCGCAGGAGCCGCTGGGCGCCACCACGTAGTCATAGGGTTCGAAGACGGCGATGACCTGGGCCGCGATGGCACGCGTATCCGCGCGATCGCCGGAGTTGTAGGCCGGTTGGCCGCAGCAGGTCTGCGCGCGCGGGGCCTCGACCGTGCAGCCGGCCTCCTCCAGCAGCTTGACGGCGGCAAAGCCTACCGTCGGCCGGAACAAATCGACGAGACAGGTGACGAACAGGCCGACGCGGACAGGCGTCTCGCTCATGGCGGGAACTGCGGTACTCCCAATAGGTGGCGCGACAATGCGGGCTGCCCGCACCTTTGGCAAGGACGCGGCCTTACATCCGCTTAGCCACCGTCTTCGGCAGCAGCAGATAGTAGCGGCCCGGCTGTTTCATCGGCCCGGCATAGCGCAGGGCGGCCTCGCCGCTGCCCCAGTAGAGATCGCCGCGCACGGCGCCTTTGATGGCGGCGCCACGGTCCTGGGCCACCACCAGCCGCCGCAAGGGCCGGCCCGCTTCCGGCGTGCCGGCGGGGTAGGTGGTGTCGAGCCACAGCGGCGCACCCAACGGCAGCAGGTCGGGGTCGACCGCCAGGCTGCGGCCGGGCGTCAGCGCCACACCCAGCGAACCCACCGGCCCATCGCCGGGGATCTCGCGGAAGAAGATGTAGCGGGCGTTCATCTGCATGAGTTTGGTTGCCTCGGCCGGGTGGTCGCGCAGCCATTGGCGGACCGTCTGCATGGTGGCCGCTTCCTTGGTCAACTCGCCCCGTTTGACCAGGATGCGGCCGATGAGCGTGGCCGGGAGGCCGTTGCTGGCGGCGTAGCCGACCCGCAGGCTGCCGCCCTCGGCGAGGCGCACGCGGCCCGAACCCTGGGCCTGCAGGAAGAAGGCGTCGATCGCGTCGGTCAGCCACAGCAGCTCCAGCCCCCGACCGGCCAAGGCTCCGGCATCGATGGCTGCCCGCGTAAGCCCGCCGCCGGCGGGATCGGGCGGCGGGCGGTAGAGGGGCACCGAATACCTAGCGGTCTGCTTTCGCGAGCCTTGGAGCTCCGGCTCGTAGTAGCCCGTGAAGAGACCGTCGGGGCCGTCGGCATCGGCCACCGCAAACGGCACGAACCAAGTCTCGATGGCCCGCCGCAGCGCATCGTCGGACGATCCTGCGGTCGACAGGGCCGCACAGACCGGCCGCCACTCGCCGGCCGTGCCGGCGATTCCGCCTGGGCCCACCGGCGCGTCGCCTGGTTTGGCATCCAGCGTTTTGCATGACGATCGCAGCGCGGGCAGCGCCTGCGACACCGCGTCGTCGCGCCAGCCCGGCAGATCGTGGAAGGCGATGCGCTGCAGTTTTGTCCCGGCGGCCTCGGCAATTGCGGTCGTCAGGAGATTTTGGCCGTTGCCCGACCCGGTGAACAGCGCCAGGACGGCACAGCACAGCAATCGCCGGACCATGGCCCGGCGTACGGCATGACACCGGTCTGGTCGCGACCGGTCTGCCATTCGTCAGTTCGGGCTGCGCGTCGCGATGAGCGTCCAGTTCAGGTCGCGCGACCGGGTATTGCGGGCGAAGGTCCAGATATCCGTCACCGGTGCGACGGCCGACGGATCGCCCTCGACGGTCTTGCCCTCGGCATCGCGGGTGACGTTGATCTGATCGGATACGATCTTGACCGTCACCACCGCGTTGCGACCCTGCAGATCGGCCTCGATGACCTCGGCCGAGGTGATCCCCACGAGCGTCGTCTGCAGCGTCTCCTTGGCCTGCTGGCGGGTCTTGATGGCGCTGTTGAAGTTGTCGAAGACCTCGTCGTTGAGGAGCGGGCGCAAGCTCGCGGCATCGCCGGAAGCAAAAGCACCGACGATCCACTCGAAGGCCGTGCGGGCGCCGGCAACGAAGGTGGCGGGATCGAACTGAGGATCGGCGCTGCGAATCTTGCCCACGCCGGCCTGCAGCGGGCCGGCCGCGACACCCGCGGGCGGCGCTCCCGCCACAGGTGCGACCGCGTCGTCCGCCCGCGCGGTGCGGGTCCGATCGGGCATCGGCAGGACGGTGTCGCGCCGCTGGTCATCGTTCGCTGCGCCCGCGAAGGGATCCCGGCGCCGCTCATGTCCGGTGCGCCGTCCCAGAACCTTGTACAGCCGCGCCACAAGAAAGACGGCCACCATCGCCAGAATGATGAGGCCAATGCCGCTGTCCATGCTTTGCCTATGTGTGCACGCGCGCCGCGTTTCGTTAACGCCTGGCGGAACGGCCGCAAGCGAGGCGGCTGGACCGGGCCGGGCGGTTGCAGTAGATCACCTGGGCGGGGCCAATCTCGGCCGCCGGCCTCACGCCGGGGCGTCTCATAGGTAACATGGGCAATCGCGGCAGAAAGAGCAAGCGCGGCGGTATCGAAGCCAGCGGTTTTCGCGCGGAAATGCGGCCATGATCCTGGTTCGCCACGGCCAATCCGAGTGGAACGCGGCGTACAACCGCACCCGCATCGATCCGAACATCCCGGATCCCCCGCTGACGGCCGAAGGCAGGCGCCAAGCCGAGGCGGCGGCGCAGGTCCTGGTCCGCTCCGGGATCGAGCGGTTGCTGGTAAGCCCCTATGTCCGGACGCTCGAGACCGCCGAAATCATCGCCGCCCGTACCGGTATCGCCATGTCGATCGAGCCGCTGGTGCGGGAACGGGCGGCTTTCAGCTGCGATATCGGCACGCCGCGCAGCCGGCTGGCCGTCCGCTGGCCGCAGTTGTCATTCGATCATGTCCAGGAGATCTGGTGGCCGAGCGCGGTCGAGAGCGACGCCGAACTCGACCGCCGCTGCGGCCGCTTTCGGGCCACGGCCCAAGGCCTGGCCGACTGGCAGCGGGTCGCCGTGGTCACCCATTGGGGCTTCATCCGCGGCATCGCCGGCGTCGAAGCGCGCAATGGCGAACTGGTCCGCTTCGACCCGCACGCCCCGTCATCGGCGCAAGCGGCCGGCCTGTCCGGCGATTGAGCCGGCGGCTGTTCCGTGCTAGCCACTCGGCCGACAACCTAGGAAGAATTCATGGCGGACCAACCGACCGATGCCAATTTCGGGCCTGGCGCGCTGCGCGGCGTGCCCATAACCGTGATGGCCCAATACCTCAAGGACCTGTCATTCGAAAGCCCGGGCGCGCCGGCGACGATCGGAGCGGCCACCGAGCTGCGCGAAGGCTCGGTCAATGTCGACGTGAAGGTCGTGCCCCTGAGCGGACCGAACTACGAGGTCGTGCTGCGGGTCAAGGTGGAGGCCAACCACGAGAGCAAGGTCATCTACCTGCTGGAGCTCGAATATGGCGGCCTGGTGCAGATCGGCGAGGTGCCGGCCGAACAGGTCGAGCCGATCCTGATGATCGAGGGCCCGCGGCTGCTGTTCCCCTATGCCCGCTCGATCGTGACCTCGATGACGCGCGACGGCGGCTTCGCCCCGCTGCTGATCAATCCGATCGACTTCGCCGCCATGTACCGGGACTTCAAGCGCAAGAACCGCGAGGCGACGCCGGCCGCCGCGGCGACCAAGGCCTGAACGCACGCTCGTCGCCCGTTCAGGCCATCCAGATCGGGTCTTTAAGTGCCGCCACCAGGGCGGCGTGCGCAACCAGTTCGATCTCCGTGGGCGCGTGCGGGCGCGGCGCCCGCGGCGTTCTCCCGCCCGCCGCCAGGGCAGCCGTTGCGCGGGCGGCGGTCATCAGCTCCAGGCCGGCCTGGCGGCCGCCAATCAGCTCCAGATAGACATCGGCCAGGAGTTCGGTGTCGAGCAGCGCGCCATGCTTGCTGCGCGTCGAATTGTCGATGGCGAAGCGTCGGCACAAGGCGTCGAGGCTGGCCGGCGCCCCCGGAAACTTCTGGCGCGCGATCTGCAAGGTGTCGACGACCCGTTCGGGGCTGAGGGGCGGCCGCACCAGGCGCTGGAACTCGGCATTGAGGAAGCGGACGTCGAATTCGGCATTGTGGATCACCAGCGGCGCGTCGGCGATGAATTCCACGAGTTTGTCGGCGATCTCGGCAAAGCAGGGTTTGTCGCTGAGAAACTCGACCGACAAGCCATGCACGGCAAAAGCGTCCGGAGGGATGTCGCGCTCCGGGTTGACGTAGCTCTGATACGTGCGTCCCGTCGGGATGTGATTGAGCAGCTCCAGGCAGGCGACTTCGACAATGCGGTGACCGACGGCCGGATCGAGACCCGTGGTTTCCGTATCGAGCACGATCTCACGCATGACCGCGAACCCTTCCTGCCTGCCGTCGGCGCAATCGCCGCCGCCGCGCCAATGTGACCGCGCGGGCCAGCGCCTGCAAGCCCGCGCGGCGATCGAGCCCGGTCGGCACGACGAAATCCGCCTTTCGCTGCTTGACGGCATCCGGCGTCTGCCGCGCCAGAATCGCCGCCAGACGTTGCGCGGTCATGCCGGGCCGATGCAGGACTCGCGCTGCCTGCACGAAGGTCGGCGCGCTCACGACGATCACGGCATCGCAGCGCCGCTCGCCGCCGGTCTCGAACAGCAGGGGAATATCCAGCGCCACGACCGGGCTGCGTTCCGCCGAGGCACGGCGCAGAAACCGGTCCACCGCCTGCCGCACCCGCGGATGGAGAATGGATTCCAAGAGTGCGAGCGCCTCTGCGTCGCCAAACACGCGGCGCCCGAGTTCAGCACGGTCGACCCTGCCATCGCGGATCGCGCCGGGAAACGCAGCTCCGATCGCCGCAATCGTCGGGCGGTCTTCGCGCAACAGGCGATGGACCTCGGCATCGGCGTCGTGAACGGGCACGCCGAGCCGACGCAGTCTGTCCGCAGCGGACGACTTGCCCATGCCGATCGACCCCGTCAGCCCCAGCACGACCATCCGCCGCGGGGCCATCGGCGCGCTCAGCCCGACGTTTCCAGCACGAAGCGGCGAAGCTCCGGCGTCACCGCCGGCTCGACGCCGAACCAGGCGGCAAAGCCCGGACGCGCCTGATGCAACAGCATCCCGAGCCCATCCACGACCCGATTGCCGCGCGCCTTTGCAGCAGCCAATAGCGCCGTCTCCAGCGGAGAATAGACGATATCGTTGACGACGGCCGTCGTCGGCAACCGGTCGAGGGTAAGCACGAGCGGCGGCTGACCGCTCATGCCGAGAGTCGTCGTATTCACGAGCAACGCCGCATCGCCGAGGGCGTTGGCCCGATCGGCCCAGCCGTAGACGCGGAAGGGGCCGCCGATGTCCCCGCTCAAGCGCTCCGCCCGCTCGGTCGTTCGATTCACGATCCGAATCTCCGGTACACTGCCGTCCAACAAAGCCACCGCAACGGCGCGGGCCGCGCCGCCGGCGCCGAGGATAACGGCGGGCCCCGCCTTTGGCGACCAGCCCGGCACGCCCGCGCGCAGGTTCTCCGTGAATCCGAACCCGTCGCTGTTGCGGCCATCGAGGGTTCCGTCCAGTGCCACCACGATCGTATTGACGGCGCCGATGCGGCGCGCCGCCGAATCGCTTCGATCGACGGCGCCCAGCGCAGCTTCCTTGTGCGGCACCGTCACGTTGACGCCGGCGAATCCCAGCATCGGCAATGCCCGCAGCGCGGCCGCGAATTGTTCCGGTCGGACCGGCAGCGGGACGTACGCGCCATCGATGCCGTATTGCCACAGCCAATAGCCGTGAAGCCGCGGCGAGCGCGAATGGGCGACCGGCCAGCCCATCACCCCGGCGATGCGGCTGCGCCCGCTCAGCATCGGACCGCTCGATGCGGAGGCCTGGATCCCGCTCACGACGCCAGGACTCCGTGTTCCCGCAGGATGTCCAGCAGCGGCAACAATGGGAGTCCCAGGATGGTGAAGTAATCGCCATCGATGCTGGCAAACAGCTGGGCGCCGCAGCCCTCCAGCTGATAGGAGCCGACCGACGACAGCGCGGCAGCGCCGGCAGATTCCAGGTAACGATCGAGAAAGCCTGCGCTGAAATCCCGCATCTTCAGGTCGGCGCGATCGACATGGTGCCAGATACGCTGGCCATCGCGCGCCAGCACGACGGCGCTCACCAGGCGATGCGTGCGACCGCGCAGGGCAAGCAGTTGGGTGCGCGCCGCCGCCGGATCGGCCGGCTTGTCGAACAGCACGCCGTCGCATTCCAGTATCTGGTCGGCGCCGATCACCAGGCTGCCGGCATGTCGGCGCGAGACGCGCTGGGCCTTCAATTCCGCCAATGTCTCGGCAATGGCGACGGGTTCGGCGCCTGCCGCCCGCAGCCCGGCCTTGACCTCGGCTTCATCGATCGCCGCCGCATCGATCGTGATGGGAATGCCGGCAGCCCGCAGCAGGGCCGCGCGCGCCAGACTTGCCGAGGCCAGGACGACGGGCGCTGCCGCCGCGGCGAAGGGCCTGTCGGCGGCTGCGACCATCATGAGTCGAGTGTCGCTTCGCCGCCGCGATGGCGCGCCAGCATCTGGATGATGGTCGCCGCGGTCTCCTCAATCGAGCGGCGCGTCACATCGATGACCGGCCAGCGATTCTCGGTACAGAGCCGGCGGGCCGCGACCACCTCCTGCCGCACGATCTCCGGATCGACATAGTCGGTGGCCTCGGAATGGGCGAGCATGTTGAGGCGGTTGCGGCGGATCTGCACGAGCTGGGCCGGATCTTTGGTCAGGCCGACGATGAGCGGCCGGCGTATCGCCAGCAGCTCGGTCGGCAGCGGACAGCCGGGAACGACCGGCACATTTGCCGCCTTGATGCCGCGGTTGGCCAGATAGATGCAGGTCGGCGTCTTCGAGGTGCGGGAGACGCCGACCAGGATGACGTCGGCGGCATCGTAACTGTAGCTGGATTGGCCGTCGTCGTGGCTGAGCGCGAAGCTCATGGCGTCGATGCGGCTGAAATATTCCGCGTCGAGCTCATGCTGCAGGCCCGGCAGGCCGCTGCTCTTCATGCCGAGATAGCTGCCGAGCGCGCCGATCACGGGGTCGAGGACGGGGATGCAAGGCAGCTGCAGCCGCCGGCAGCCGTCTTGCAGCAGCGTGCGCAGCTGCTCGTTGACCATCGTGAACAACACCGGCCCGGGATGGGCCGCGATCCCGCCCAGCACCTTCTCCATCTGCCCGGGGGTGCGGATCAGGGACCAAGTATGCTCCACCGGCTCGATGCCGTCGAACTGCACGAGACAGGCGCGCGCCACACTGTTGATGGTCTCGCCGGTGGCGTCGGACACCAGGTGGAGATGGAAGTTCTTCTGCTCGGTCGCGGGCTCGACGGCCATGTGCAATCCTCTGCATCCCGGGGATAACTGCCGGTCTGATGCGACATCCGCAAAATCCTTACCACATCCTCGAAAACTGTGCTGACGATCGTGCACCGCCTCGCCTCGCACTCTGAATGATGGGGATAGCGCGCATATCCAGTCGTCCATAGCTGGACTGGCAGCAGTTGCACACAGGGCACGCCATGCCATACCCCCTTCGGCACATGGCTGGGCGGCTTGTCCCGGCAATTCACAGATTGCATGTCGCACGGACGGCTGAAAGCGTGAATCCCGCGTACAGTCTGCGAATTTCTGCTAATCCCCGTTTTCCACGCTACTACTATCCACTCCAACCTTTATTAGAAAATATAGTAGGTAGTGGGAAACAGTCGTCAGGTCCCCGTTCGACCATTCATGAATCCGGAAAAACCCGTCATCGCAGCACTGAAGCGTAGAGCCGGCGCACAGGTGCCGATCTGGCTGATGCGTCAGGCCGGACGCTATTTGCCGGAGTATCGGGCCGTGCGCGCGCAGGCGAATAGCTTTCTCGAGCTATGCTTCACGCCGGAGCTGGCGGTCGAGGTGACGCTGCAGCCGATCCGGCGCTTCCCGCTCGATGCCGCCATCATTTTTTCGGATATCCTGGTGATCCCGCATGCGCTCGGACAGACCGTAAAATTCGAAGACGGGCAGGGACCGCGGCTCGATCCCATCCGCTCCGGCGGGGACGTACGGAAACTCTCGTTGGACCGGTTGACAACGACGCTGGCGCCTGTCGCGACAGCCATCGCTGCGGTGCGGCGCGAACTGCCGGAGGGTGTGGCGCTTTTCGGCTTTGCGGGAGCGCCCTGGACGGTGGCCAGCTACATGGTGGAAGGCGCCGGCGGCAGCGATTTCGCCATTGCCAAGGCCTGGGCCTACCGCGAGCCCGAATCGTTCGGTTTGCTGATCGAGTTGCTCGTCGATGCGACGACGGCTTATCTCCTGCAGCAGATCGAGGCCGGCGCGGAGATCCTGCAGATCTTCGACAGCTGGGCGGGCGCGCTGTCGCCAGCCGCCCTGGAGCGCTGGGCCTTGCAGCCGACGGCGGAGATCGTGCGACGCGTGAAGGCCAAACGCCCGGATGTCCCCATCGTGGTGTTCCCCCGCGGCATCGGCGCTTCCTATGCACGCTATGCCGCCGAATGCGGCTGCGACGGCCTGAGTCTGGACACCACGGTCGCACCGGAATGGGCCGCAGCGGCCTTGCAGCCGAGCATGACGGTGCAGGGCAACCTCGATCCCCTGGCGCTGGTGGCCGGAGGCGGCGCCATGCGCGAGGAGGCGATGCGCATTCTCGAGCGATTGGGTGCGGGCCCGTTCATCTTCAACCTTGGTCATGGCATCCTGCCGCAAACGCCGCCGGAACACGTGGCGGCGCTCTGCGAACTCGTGCATGGCTGGAAGCGTCGCTAGCTGTGGCGGTCGCCAAGCGCATTGCAGTCGTGCTGTTCAATCTGGGCGGACCGGACTCGGCGGCGGCCGTCGAGCCGTTCCTGGTGAACCTGTTCAACGATCCCGCGATCATCGGCTTGCCATGGCCGCTGCGCCCGCTCGTCGCCCGATTGATCGCGCACAGGCGCGCGGCTACGGCCCGCGGCATCTATGCCAAGATCGGCGACCGTTCGCCCATCCTGCCGAACACGGAGGCGCAGGCCGCTGCGCTTGGCGAACAGCTCCGCGGTCTCGGCGAGGTCCGGGTCTACAGTTGCATGCGCTATTGGCACCCGATGAGCGATGAAGTGGCGGCAGCGGTGAAATCCTTTGGCCCCGACGAGATCGTGCTGCTGCCGCTCTATCCGCAGTTCTCGTCGACGACGACGGCGTCCTCTTATCGGTCCTGGATGACAACGGCCGCGGCGATCGGCCTGACAACCCCGACCAAGCTGGTCTGCTGCTATCCGACGGAGCCGGGATTCATCGCAGCGGCGGCAGCGCTGCTGCGGACCGGCATCGCCGAATGCCGGGCGAGGACAGACCGTCCGCCGCGCATCTTGTTCTCGGCCCATGGCTTGCCGAAGAAGATCGTGGGGCGCGGCGATCCCTATCCGTCGCAAGTCGAGCAGTCGGCCCGCGCTATCGCGGCGGCCCTCGGGCTGGCGGCGGCCGAATGGAGCGTCTGCTATCAGAGCCGCGTCGGGCCGCTGGAATGGCTCGGGCCCTATGCCGATGAGGAAATCCGCCGCGCCGGCCGGGACGGCGTCGCGGTCGTGTTGTTCCCGATCGCGTTCGTGTCGGAGCATTCGGAGACCCTGGTGGAACTCGACATCGACTATCGCCATCTGGCCGAGCGGTCCGGAGTGCCTTCTTATGTGCGAGTGCCGACCGTAGGAACTACGCCGGCCTTCATCGCCGGGCTGGCCGAGCTGGTGCGCAAGGCAGTCGCCTCGCCGGCACCGGTGCGCTCGCAAGCGGGCCCGCGCCTCTGCGCCGCCGGCGAGCGTTGCTGTGTCAATCCGGCGGCATAGGGGGCGCGGCTCGATGGATTGGCTGAACGGTCTCTATCCCTGGCTGAAGGCGTTCCACATCGTCAGCGTGGTCGCCTGGATGGCGGGGCTGCTCTATCTGCCGCGGCTGTTCGTCTATCACGCAGAGGCCAAGGTCGGCTCGGAGCAGTCGGAGACCTTCAAGGTCATGGAGCGGCGCCTGCTGCGGGGCATCATGAACCCGGCCATGGTCGCTGCCTATACATTCGGCATTCTCACGCTGCTGACGCCGGAGATGATCGAGAACTGGCGGAGCGGCTGGTTCCACGCCAAAGTGGTGCTGATCGCGGCCCTGACGATCTACCATCACGCCCTCGGTCGCTGGCGCAAGGCCTTTGCCGCTGACGCCAACAAGCATCCGGCCCGGTTCTATCGGCTGATGAACGAGGTGCCGACGGTGATCCTGGTCGGCATCGTCATCCTGGTGGTGGTGAAGCCTTTCTAGGCCGCGGGTGTTAAGAGTTTGTTCACCATGCCAGCGTAGCCTCTAATCTCGGTTTGACTTGACCCCGGACATCCGATAGAGATTGGGCCAATTCCACACGGGTTCCGCCCGTCGCGCCCCAATCCCGAAACGCACGATCCGTAGTCGCCCGAGGGGCCCTCAATCTGTTTGTCGTCCGGGCATAGGCGTCATCGCCGGCGGGACCAGCAACCTTCCAACGGTCATTCCATTCTCGTTCCGTTGTAGCCCATCCCTGAAAGCACCATGAATCTCCAGGAACTGAAACGCAAGACACCCGCCGATCTGCTCGCCTTCGCCGAAGAGCTGCTGATCGAAAACGCCAGCAACCTGCGCAAGCAGGACATGATGTTCGCCAT
>JBGPEQ010000024.1:0-15664 GCA_041482855.1 Dongiaceae bacterium
CGAGCCCGCCGGCCCAGGCCGCCTCGCCGCCCTGGGCAGCCGGGCAGATCAGGCCGCGCTCCATCTCGACGGCATGGATCGCCGCCGGCAGCACGCCGGCGACCGGCGCGATCGTGCCGTCGAGGCCGAGCTCGCCGAGCGCCGTGAAGCGCGCAAGTTCATCCGGCGGCAGCACGCCCATGGCGCCGAGCACGGCGAGCGCGATCGGCAAGTCGAAATGGCTGCCTTCCTTCAGCACATCGGCCGGCGCCAGGTTGACCACCACGCGCTTGGGCGGCAGCCCCAGGCCGATGGCGCTGAGCGCCCCGCGCACGCGCTCGCGGCTTTCGCCCACGGCCTTGTCGGGCAGGCCGACGATGACGATGCCGACGAAGCTCGACGACACGATCTGCACCTGCACGTCGACCTCCAGCACATCGATGCCCTGGAAGGCCACCGTCTTGACCCGCGCGACCATGCTTCGCCCGTTGCCCCCTACAACCCAGGCGATTGTAGGCAGATCGGACGCCTTCGGGCTATGACGCTGCGGCGCCGGCGCGGCGTGCTTTTACGGGAACCCGGCTGAGCCGAGCAGGCGTCAGCGCGCCGCCCTTGCTTCGACCGCGGGCGGGCCGAGGGGAGCGCGGGCGCCGCCGGTGACGCGCGCGTGAAGGTCGACTATCGCGCGGCTGCCCGTGCGCTCGAACAGAAACGGGAAGATGCCATGCAGCAGGCAGGCGATGCCTGCCAGCATCAGGCGGCCGCCGACGCCGGTCGCGAAGACGAGATGCTCGCCGTAGGTCTCGCCGACTGTGGCGGGATGGCGGGTGAAGGCGTCGATCGGCGGCATATGGATGGCTCCGGCGGCGGCTCGTTGACCTCGGGTGATGATACCAGGAGCCATCGGTAAATGTTTGCTTTTGCCGGCCCCAATGAGTCAGAATGTAGATTGTTTTGCTAGTATACGATATTGTTGTAGATGAAAATATCAATCGACGCGTTCGATCAGAAGATCCTGACCATCCTGCAGGAGGATGCCGCGCGCCCCGTCGCCGACATCGCCAAGCAGGTGGGGCTGTCGCCGACGCCCTGCTGGCGGCGGATTCGCCTGCTGGAGGAGGCGGGGGTCATCCGCGGCCGCGTCGCGCTGCTCGATCGCCGCAAGCTCAATGTCGGCGTCACCGTGTTCGTGGCGGTGCGCACCAATCAGCACAACCAGGAATGGCTGGAGCGGTTCTCCCGCGCCGTCGACAGCATTCCCGAGGTGGTCGAATTCTACCGCATGGCTGGCGATATTGACTATCTGCTGCGGGTGGTGGTGCCGGACATCGCCGCCTATGACGGCGTCTACAAGCGCCTGATCGAAAAGATCGATCTCACCGACGTCAGCTCCTCCTTCGCGATGGAGGAATTGAAATACACGACGGCGGTGCCGCTGACCTATGCGTGATCGCGTCAGGCCTGCTCGAATCCCGCGAGGACGTTCACCGCATTGAGGCCGATCTCCTCGACGGCGTAGCCGCCTTCCATGATGAAGAGCGTCGGGCGATTCAGGCCGGCGACCATCTCGCCGATGCGCAGATAATCCGCGCTCTTCAGCTTGAAGCGGGAGATCGGGTCGCGCTCGAAGGTGTCGACGCCGAGCGAGACCACGAGCGCGTCGGGGGCGAAGGCGTCGATCTTCGAGATCGCGTCGGCGAGAGCGGGGCGGTAGGTGTCCCACGCGGTGCCCGGTCGCAAGGGATAGTTGTGGTTGAAGCCTTCGCCGGCGTCCTCGCCGCGCTCGTCGGCGAAGCCGGAGAAGTAGGGGTATTCATCTTCGGGGTGGCCGTGGAGCGAGCAGAACAACAGGTCGCTGCGTCGGTAGAAAATCTCCTGGGTGCCGTTGCCGTGGTGGAAGTCGACGTCGAGGATGGCCGCGCGGGCAGCACCGCCATCGATGAACGCCTGTGCCGCGATGGCGGCGTTGTTGAGGAAGCAGTAGCCGCCGTAGAAGTCGCGGCCGGCATGGTGACCGGGCGGCCGGCAGAGGGCGAAGGCGGCGCGCTCGCCGGCGGCGATCACGCTCTGGGCGGTGAGCGCCACCTCGGCGCCGGCCTTGGCCGCCTGCCAGCTGGTGGCGGTCATGGCGGTGGCGGCGTCGAAGCAGTAGTAGCCGAAGCGGGCGCCGATGCGATTCGGCAGCTTGCGCCGCATGGCCGGTCCGATCCAGGTGGCGGGGATGGCGTCGCTGTCGCCATAGACCTTGCGCCACTCCTCGTGACCGGTCGCCAGAAAATCCACGAACGCTGGGTCGTGCACGCGCGTAATCGCGGCCGAGTCGCCGGCCTCCGGCGCCAACACCGGCCCCAATTTCGTCTCCTGCATGCGCGCCAGCACGATCTCCGCCCGCCGCGGGATTTCGAAACCCGGCACGAAGCGACCGCCGCTGAACTCGACCTTGGGGTCGTGAAGGCGGTGCCGGTCGCTGTAGACGGTTTTCATTTTGGAAGCTCTCAGCTGTCAGCCGTCAGCCGTCAGAAAAACCCCGGCTGAGAGCTGACAGCTGACAGCTCATTTCGCCGCCTGCTCGAATCCCGTCAGCACGTTCACGGTGTTGACGCCGAGCGCCTCCACCGCGTAGCCGCCCTCCATCACGAACAGGGTCGGCTTGCCGGCGGCGGCGATCATCTCGCCGATGCGCAGATAGTCTTCATGCTCCAGCTTGAACTTGGAGATCGGGTCGTCCTTGAAGGTGTCGAGGCCGAGCGAGACCAGAATCACCTCCGGCCCATACTTCTTCAGTTTCTTCATCGCCGCCTGCATGGCCTCCTCGTAGCGGTCCCAGGCGCTGTACCAGCGCAGCGGCAGGTTGAGGTGGAAGCCCTCGCCCTTGCCCTTGCCGGTCTCGTCGGCATGGCCGAGGAAGAACGGATATTCCTGGCGCGGGTCGGCATGGATGGAGATCGTCAACACGTCGGCGCGGCGATAGAACATCTCCTGGGTGCCGTTGCCGTGGTGATAGTCGACGTCGAGGATGGCCAGCTTCTTGCAGCCGGCGTCGCGCAGCCACTGGGCGGCGATCGCGACGTTGTTGAAGAAGCAATAGCCGCCGTAGAAATCGGTGCCGGCGTGATGGCCGGGCGGGCGGCAGAGCGAGAACACCGCGCGCTCGCCCGCCTTGACGAGTCGGGCGCCGGTGAGCGCGACGTTGGCTGCCGCGGTGATGGCGCGCCAGGTGCCGGCGATGATCGGCGTGCCCGCATCGATGGCGTAGTAGCTGAGCTTGCCGTCGATCGTCTCGGGCACCGGCGGGTTCTTGCGGAAGGCGCGGGTGTGCCAGGCCAGCGGCAGCGCGTCATAGGCGCCGTGGGCCTGCACCCATTCGTCCCAGGCCGTGCGCAGAAACTCGACGAAGTCCTTGTCGTGGATGCGCTTGACCGGCTCCAGTCCGAATTCCTCGGGCGACAGGATCGGCCCCAGCTCCACCGCCTTCACGCGGTCGATGACGATCTGCGCCCGCCGCGGCATCTCGAACGGCGGCAGGAATTTCCCGTCGATCAGTTCGAGCTTGCCGTCCTGGTGGCGGTGCTCGTCGGTGTAGATTGTCTTCACGCTCTATCCCTTGTCATGATGAAAAACGGGGAGGCCGCAAGGCCTCCCCGCATCGGCAATCGCATCGCGACGGCACTCTTACTTCTTCAGCGCCGTCCAGATCTTGTTGTACTTGTCCGTCACTTCCTTCGTGCAGGGCGGCACGAACTCCGGATCGAGGCCGGCGGGGATCTTGAACTCCGGCGAGTCCGTGAAGGTCGGGTCCAACTGGTTCATGAACTTGTCGCTGCCGACGATCGCGTTCTGGTATTTGGCGAAGTCGGAGATCAGCGCGGCGTTCTCGGGGTCCATGAGGAAGTTCTGCCACAGTTTGGCGTTTTCCATGTTCTTCGCATCCTTGAGGACCGCCACGTTGTCCGCCCAGCCCTCGACACCTTCCTTCGGGAAGGAATAGGCCACGGTCGGCCGCTGCAGCCGGATGCGGCGCGCGGCGCCGTTCCAGGTCTGCGACATGTCGACATCGCCCGAGGTCATCTTGCCGATCGTGTCGTAGTCGAACGTGCGCCACGATGCCTTTGCGGTCATCAGGAGGTCGTAGAGCTTCTTCAGGTCCTCCGGATTGCCGTTGCAACGCGGCAGGTTGAGATACCGCAGGCCGGCATTGAACAGGGAGTTCATGTCGTCGAGCACGTTGATGCGGCCCTGCAGCTCCGGCGGCGGATTGAACATCAGGGCGAGCGTGTTGATGTCGCCCTTGTATTTCGCGGTGTCCACGACGAAGGCGGTGGTGCCCCACTGCCAGGGCACGGAGTAGTGGCGGCCCTTGTCCCAGTAGACGTCGACGAACTTCGGTTCGATGTTCTTGAAATTCTCCATCTGGTCGGGCTCGGTCTTCGCCAGCATGTCCTCCTCGACCATGATCTTGACCGTGTAGTCGGAGGGCACGACGACGTCGTAGCCGGTGCCGCCGGCGCGCACCTTTGCCAGCATGGTCTCGTTCGAATCGTAGTCGTCGAGCGTGACCTTCACATTGTACTGCTTCTGGAACTTCTCGATCAGCTTGGGATTGGTGTAGTCGCCCCAGTTGAAGATGTGCAGATCGCCATCGGCGCGAGCGGCGCCTCCGGCCAAGAGCAAGGCGACAGCGGTCGCCCCGAACAATCGCAATGTCATGATTTTCTCCCTGTGGCTGTTGCGATTTCCCCTCGTCAGCGTCGACGGCCGATGAGGAAGGACAGTGTTACGAACAGGATCGAGATCACCAGCAGGATCGCCGAGATGGCGTTGACCTCCGGCGTGACGCCGACCTTGTGCAGCTGCCCCCAGATGTACAGCGGCAAGGTGGTCTGGCCGGCGTTGGCGACGAGCTGCGTGATCGTGAAATCGTCAAACGAAATGATGAAGGCGAGCGCGGCGCCCGACGAAATGCCGGGGGTGAGCAGCGGCAGGGTCACGCGCCGGAAGGCCTGCCACGGCGTCGCATAGAGGTCGGCCGCTGCCTGCTCCAGCGTCAGGTCCATGTCCTCGAGCCGGGCGCGGATCGGCAGGTAGGCGAACGGGATGCAGAAAACGGAATGGGTCAGGATCAGATTGCCGATCCCGAAGCTGATGCCGACCTGCTGGGCGAGCAGCGCGAAGAACGAGGCCGTCGCCACGGCCGTCACGATTTCCGGAACCACCAGCGGCAGGTTGATGAGGGTGTAGACCGTGGTCTGGCCCGGCCACGCCCGACTGCGCGTCGTCGCCAGCGCCGCGGCAGTCGCGATCAGGGTGGCGATGATGGTGGCGCAGGATGCGATGACAAGCGTGTTGCGCGCGGCATTGTGGATGTCGCCGTTGGCCAGGACCTTGTCGAACCAGGAAAGGCTGAACGACGACCAGCGCGTCACCGAAGGGCTGTCGTTGAAGGCGAAGCCCACCACGATCAGGATCGGCGCGTACAACATGGCCACGCACAACAGGGCGACGACGCCGAATCCGGGCTGCCGCTTCAGGTCGAAACGGCGGCCCGGCCGACCTGCCGCCCGTTCGAGAGCGTGCGGTGCCGACAACGCCTGCTCAGCCATGCGTCACCCGCGACTTTCCCGTCATGTTGCGTACATAGACGAGAAGCGCCACCAGCACGATCGCCATCAGGATGAACGCCTGCGCGCAACCGAACGGCCAGTTGCGGGACGTGCCGAACTGGGTGGCGATGAGGCTGCCGATCATGTGGTGCTTGCCGCCGCCGAGTATCAGCGGCGTCACATAGGCGCCGAGCGCGGGAATGAACACGAGGATGCAGCCGGCGACGATGCCGGGTTTCGCCAGCGGTATGACGATGCGGCGCAGCACCCGGCCGCGCGTGGCATAGAGATCGAAGCCGGCTTCGACCAACCGGAAGTCGAGCTTTTCGAGGCTGGTGTAGAGCGGCAGCACCATGAACGGCAGGAAGCTGTAGAGCAGTCCGAGCATGATGGCGAAATTCGTGTAGAGGATGTGCAGCGGCTGATCGATCGCGCCGAGCCATTGCAGCGCGTCGTTCACCAGGCCTTCGTCGCGGATGATCAACTGGATCGCATAGGTGCGAATCAACAGATTGGTCCAGAACGGCAGGGTGATCAGGAAAACCCAGAAATTGCGTTGGCTCGGCGGCCGCGTGGCCATGAAATAGGCGGTCGGGAAGCCGACGATCAGCGAGGCGACGGTGGTGAAGGCGGCGAGCAGGAAGGTGCGGAAATAGATCTGCAGATAGTCGGGAACGAATTGCAGCGTATCGTCGAAGATGTCGCGCTGGAATAAAAAGGCGACATAGTTCTCGGTCGTGAATATCCACTCGACGCCGCCATAGGTTGCGGCGACCAGAAACGAATAGATCCACATGATGACCAGGGGCAGGACGCCGAACACGCCGACGACGATCATCGCCGGGCTCGCCAGCAGCCGGCGGCTGAGCAGGAAGCGACGTTCGGCGGCGGCCTGGACCATGGCGATGTGATCGGTTTCGGCAGCGACTGCCATGGGCGACCCTAATCCTGCAACATGCGGGCAGCGCCGGCCGGAACGTCGATCGCGACGGTGTCGCCGACGGCGAACTGGGCGTGGCCGTCGGCCGCGTTCTGCAGGCGCACGCTGATGTGCGAACCGTCGCCGAGACGCACCTCATAATTGGTGTCGGTGCCGACATAGACCGTCTGCGCCACCGTGCCCAATCCGCCGGGCTTCAGAAGGATCTTCTCCGGCCGCACCGCCAGCGTCACCTTGGCGCCGTGCCCGGCCCCGCCGATCGGGCTCGCCAGCAGGTCGAGCCCGCCGGCGCAGCGGCAGCGCACATAGTCGCCCGCCCGCCCGTCGATCGTGGCGGTCACGAAGTTGGTGTCGCCGATGAAATCGGCGACGAAGCGGTTGACCGGCTGCTCATAGATATCGAGCGGAGCGCCCAGCTGCTGGATCCGGCCCTGGCTCATGACCGCGATGCGGTCGCTCATGGTGAGCGCCTCTTCCTGGTCATGGGTCACGAAGATGAAGGTGATGCCGGTCGTCTTTTGAAGGTTCTTGAGCTCCATGCGCATGCCCTGGCGCAGCTTGAGGTCGAGAGCGGAAAGCGGCTCGTCCAGCAGCAGCACCTTCGGGTGGTTGGCGAGGGCGCGCGCCAGCGCCACGCGCTGCTGCTGGCCGCCCGACAGCTGGGATGGCCGGCGGCCGCCGAGGCCCGCCATCTTCACCAGGACGAGCATCTCGCTGACGGTGTTGTCGATATCGGCCCGCGGCACATTGCGCATCTCCAGGCCGAAGGCGATGTTCTGCGCCACGGTCATGTGCGGGAACAGGGCGTAGCTCTGGAAGACCGTATTGACCGGCCGCTGATAGGGCGGCAGGTGCTCGACATGTTGGCCCTCCAGCAGGATCTCGCCGGCGGTCGGCAGCTCGAAGCCGGCGATCAGCCGCAACAGCGTCGTCTTGCCGCAGCCGGAGGGGCCCAGCAGGGTGAAAAACTCGTTGGCCCGAATGGTGACGGAAACCCCATCCAGGGCGCGCACGGCGTCGGCGCCGGTGCCAAAGACCTTGCTGACGCTCCGCGCCTCGACGGCGACGGCATCGACCACGAAGTAGGCTCCCTGGACGTTTTATCGTTCGTTCTTGGCGACGAAGTTAGGCGATTTCGGATCGTGCTGCCAATGCTTTGTTGCGGGTGCTCAGTGATACCAAAAGGGAGTCATGGTTTCGGTTTCGAGGCGAGCCGCCGACCTGCGCCGCCGGCACGACTGGCCCGCGCGGCCGTCGGATTCGCGGGGGCGCAGGATCGGTTAGACTGCCGGTAGCGGAGTCTGCTTTGCATCCAGGGGACGCATGACGGATACGGTGGGCAGGACCGGCACGGCGGCGGGCGTGCTGCGCGGCATCTCTCTCATGGTGCTGTCGGTATTCCTGTTCTCGTCGATGGACGCCATGATCAAATGGGCGGCGCGCGACTACCCGACCGGGCAGATCGTTTTCTTCCGCAACTTCCTCGCCTTCGTGCCGGTGCTCCTGTTTTTCTGGCGCGGAGGCAGCTCGATGACGTTGTGGACGCGCCGGTTCGGCGGCCATCTGATCCGCGGCCTCGTCGGCGTCGCCTCGATGTTCTTCTTCTTCCTGGCGCTCGGCCTGCTGCCGCTCGCCGACGCGATCGCGCTCGGCATGTCCGGGCCGATCTTTCTGACCGCGCTCTCCGTGCCGCTTCTGCGCGAGCGCGTGGGCATCCGCCGCTGGTCGGCGGTGCTCGCGGGTTTCGCGGGCGTGCTGATCATGGTCCGGCCGGGCAGCGGCGTCTTCGAGTTGAAGGCGCTCACCGCCATCGCCGGCGCGTTCTTCTATGCCTTGGCCATGGTCTCGATCCGCCGCCTGGCCCGCTCCGAGCCGGCCGGCACCATCGTTTTCTACTTCACGCTGTTCGCCATGGCTGCCGGCCTGTTCACGCTGCCGCTCGCCGCCATCGCGCCGGCCTGGATCGATCCCTGGGTGTGGCCGGACGCCGGCGGCTGGGCGATCCTCATCGGCATCGGCCTCCTCGGCGGCACCGCCCAGTTGACGCTCACCTATGCCTTCAAGCTGGCGCCGGTCGCGGTGATCGCGCCGTTCGAATATGGCGCGCTCGTGTTCGGCGTGGGCCTGGGATATGCGATCTGGAACGAGATCCCCGACCGCTACATCCTGCTCGGCGCCGCCATCGTCGTCGCCAGCGGCCTCTACATCCTCTACCGCGAGACCAAGCTGCGGCGGCTGTCGCGCAATGCGGTGTCGCCGAACTGAAGATCAGATCGCACGCAACGCGTGGCGCTCCTTGAAGCGCGACTCGATGGCGTCCCAGATGCGCTCTTCCAGGCGGACGTTGTCGAAGCGGTTGATCTGTTGCAGGCCAGTGGGCGAGGTGACGTTGATCTCCGTCAGATAGTCGCCGATCACGTCGATGCCGACGAACACCAGCCCGCGCCGTTTCAGCGATGGGCCGATGGCCTCGCAGATCTCACGGTCGCGCTTCGTCAGTTCGGCTTTCAGGGCGGTGCCGCCGACATGCAGGTTGGAACGCGCCTCGCCGGCCGCCGGCACGCGGTTGAGGGCGCCGACGGCCTGGCCGTCGATCAGGATGATGCGCTTGTCGCCCTGCCGCACCTCCGGGATGTAGCGCTGGACGATCACCGGCTCGCGGTAGAGCTGGGTGAACAGCTCCAAGAGCGCGTTCAGGTTCTCGTCGCCGTCGGTTATGTGGAACACGCCGGCGCCACCGTTGCCGAACAGCGGCTTGACGATGATGTCGCGGTGCCGCTTGCGAAACTCGACGATCTCGGCGCGGTCCGAGCTGATCAGCGTCGGCGGCATGACGCCCTCGAAATGCGTGACGAAGAGTTTCTCCGGTGCGTTGCGCACATGCACGGGATCGTTCACCACGAGTGTCTGCGGATGCACGTGCTCGAGCAGGTGCGTGGCGGTGATGTAGGACATGTCGAACGGCGGATCCTGGCGCATCAGCACGATGTCGAGCGTGGCCAGGTCGATGGTCTGCGGCGCGCCCAGCGTGAAGTGGTTGCCGCGCTCGCGCCGCACCTCCAATGGGCGCGCGGTCGCATAGACGCGCTGCTCGCGGAAGAACAGCTGGCGCGGCAGGTAGTGGAACAGCGCATGGCCGCGCTTCTGCGCCTCGAGCGCCAGCACGAAGCTGCTGTCGGCATCGATGTCGATGGTCTCGATCGGATCCATCTGGATGGCAACGGCGAGACTCATGGGTGTTGTGAACTCCTCTTTCGATCGCCTGTCGCGGTTCAGTTGAGCCGCGACTTCGTCTCCGACAGCAGTTGCCGTGCCATTGCCTGTTGTTCGCCGCCGCGGCTGAGCGCCGCCAACTTCTCCAGCGCCGCGATCGAAGTGCGGAGATTGCCGATCTTGCCCTGGAGAATGCTGGCCTCGTGCCAGAGGTCGGGCTCGTCGGGCGCGATCAGCAGCATGCGCTCGACCACCGCGGCCGCCTCCGCCAGCTTGTCGTCGCGCAGCAGCCGCAGCTTGATGTTGTTCTGCAGCCGCAGCAGCATCTGCCGGTTGCCGGCCGGCCGGCAATGCTCGGGCCGCAGTTCGGCGTCATCGCCTTCCATGGTCTTGACGAGCTTGTCGAGGTCGGTGGCGCCGCGGATGCGTCCGCCGTTGAAGGGGTCGACGATCGCGGCCGTCCCGCCGGCGCGCAGGCGCAGCAGGAAATGGCCCGGGAAGTTGACGCCCTCTATCGCCCAACCCTGGGCGCGGGCGGCATGGATGTAGAGGATGCCGAGGGCGATCGGCAGCCCGCGCCGGCGATCGATCACGCTCATCAGGTCGGCATTGCGGAGATCGTTGTAGGTCTCGCTGTCGCCGGCATAGCCGTATTCCCCGAACAGCACCGTGTTGAGCGTGTGGATGCGCGCCGCCAGATCGAGACCTTCGCGCTTCGCCGCTGCGGCGACGTCGATCGCGAGCGTTTGCAGATGACGGCTATAGGGCGCCAGCGCGGCGTCCGGTCGGCTGAGCGCCGCCAGCGCCAGGGCCGCGGCCGCCAGGTCGATGGCGCCGTCGTCCGCCTGGCCATAGCGGCGCAGCAACGCCTGCGGATCGTCGGTTGGCGGTGGGGCCTGCTCCATCATCGTCGCCATCCTGCCGTCGAAACGCGGACCCGGCAATCCTCGAACCGACGCTCAGATGACCTGGTCGATCTGCCAGGCATCGACGATGTGGCGCGGCCAGCGGCCCGGCGTCACCAGCATGATGTCGAAACGGATCGCGCAGTCGCCATGGCGGGGATGGCGGGCCACGAACAGGCGGGCGGCGCCGAAGATGCGGCGGCGCTGGCGCGGCGTGATCGCCTCGGCCGCCGCCGCCACGCTGTCGCGCGCTTTCACCTCGATGATGGCGAGGGTCGCGCCGCGCCGGGCTACCACGTCGATTTCGCCGGCCGGCGAGCGGTAGTCCTGCGCCAGGATGCGATAGCCCTTGAGGCGCAGCCACCACACCGCCGCCCGTTCGCCGCGCCGTCCCCGGCGGAAGGCGGCGCGGCGCTCGTCGCTGTCGCGCGCCGTGCCGCGGTTATGTCTCATGGCTTGCTCCCGGCCTGGACCAGGGCGCGCGCATAGACGCGGCGCCGCGGCGCGTCCAGCGCTGCCGCGACGGCAGCGACGGCGTCGCGCAGGCTCGCGGTTGCCAGCGCCGCGCGCAGGGCGTCGTCGATCGCCGTGTCGCTCGCTTCCACGGCCGCAGCCGGCGGTCCGACCACGATGACGATCTCGCCCTTGGGCCGGTCGGCGGCCGCGTAGTGCTCTGCCAACTCGGTCACTGTTCCGCGCCGGACTTCCTCATAGAGCTTGGTGAGCTCGCGGGCGACGGCAGCATCGCGCGCGCCCAATACGGCCGCCATGTCCGCCAGCGTGTCGGCCAGCCGCCCGGTCGATTCGAAGAAGATCAGGGTCGCCGCGATACCGGCCAGTTCGGCCAATTCGGTCCGCCGCGCCGCCGCGCGCGGCGGCAGGAAGCCGGCAAAGAAGAAGCGGTCGGTCGGCAAGCCCGACAGCACCAGCGCCGCCAGCGCGGCCGAAGCGCCGGGCAGGGTGGTCACGGGAATGCCGGCCTCGACGGCGGCGCGCACCAGCTTGTAGCCGGGGTCGGAGATGAGCGGCGTGCCGGCATCGGACACCAGCGCGATGGTCTCGCCGCCCCGCAGCCGCTCCAGCAGCACCGGCCGCATGCGCGCCGCGTTATGCTCGTGATAGGCGAGCAGCGGCGTCGCGATGCCGTAGCGCGCCATCAGCCCGCCGGTCACGCGGGTATCCTCGCAAGCGATGCGGTCGGCCCGCCGCAGCAGGTCGAGTGCCCGCAGCGTGATGTCGCCGGCATTGCCGATCGGCGTTGCTACGATGACGAGACCCGAGATTGGCGCTGAGTCCCTCTGCTCGCCCGTCGATGGTTTACTTATCGAGCGGTCGTCGCTACCCTCGGCGGCAATCTGGTGGGGGGAGGAAATCGCGCGTGCCGCAGCGGTCCTCGATGTCTCTGACTTTCGCTTTTTCGCCATGGCACCGACAGCTTCGCTCGGCCGCCGCCCTCGTGATCGTAGTGTTCGCGCTTGCGGCCTGCGGGTCATCGAAGGTAGCCACAGCGCCCACGACGGCACAAGGTGCGCCCCCGGAGCCGACGGCGGCGACGCAACCGATGCCGACGCCGCTGCCGGCCGTCAACCACATCAAGGTGGCCCTGCTGCTGCCGCTCAGCGGCGACCAGGCGGCGCTCGGCCAATCGCTCCTCCAGGCCTCCCAGCTCGCCTTGTTCGAGGCGCCGGATTCCAACGTCGAGATCCTCGTGCGCGATACCGGCGACAGCTCATTCGGCGCCGCCCAGGCGGCTCAGGAAGCGATCCAGGACGGGGCGGAGCTGGTGCTCGGGCCGGTGTTCGGCAATGCGGTGAAGGAGGTGGCGCCGGTGGCCCAGGCGGCCGGCGTCAACGTGGTCTCCTTCTCGACCGACCGCTCGGTGGCCCAGCCCGGCGTCTACGTGATGGGCATCCTGCCCAGCTTGCAGGTGCAGCGCGTGGTCGGCTACGCCAGCCGCCAGGGCCTGCACCGCATCGCCGCCCTGCTGCCGCAATCGCCCTACGGCCAGACCGTGCGGGAGGCGCTGCAAACGGCCGCCCACGGTTCCGGCGCCCAGGTCGTGCATGTGGATTTCTACGATCCGCGCGCGCTCGATACGTCGACGGCGGTGGGCCAGACCGGCCAGTTCATCAGCTCGGGCGGCGCCGTCGACGCGCTGCTGGTGCCGGAGACCGCGGAGCGCCTGCACGGCATCACCGGCCAGTTCGCCAGTTTCGGCATCGACCCGACGCGGGTTCGCCTGCTCGGCTCGACCCTGTGGGCCGACGATCCCGCGCTCGGCAGCGATCCCACCCTCGTCGGCGGCTGGTATGCGGCGCCGGACCCGGGGCCCTGGGGCGATTTTCGCAACCGCTTCCGGGCCGCCTACAGCACCGATCCGCCGCGCCTCGCCACCATCGCCTATGACGCCACCCTGCTGGCGATCCTCCTGGCCGGCGGCCCGAACGGGCCGGACTACACGGCCGCGGCGCTCACCGACCCGGCGGGCTTCTCCGGCGTTGACGGCATCTTCCGCTTCAACGGCAACGGCAGCGTCGAACGCGGCCTGGCGATCATGGAGATCCATGACGGCTTCGTCGATGTCCGCGAACCGGCGCCGACGAGCTTCGATCAGGTGATCTACTGAAGCGCCTCAGGCCAGGAGATCAGCGATCACGGCGTTGAGCCGCTGCCGGCCGGCAGCGGTGGCGCGCAGTCCCACGTCGTCGAGCAGGAGGAAACCGCCGTCGATGAGGCGGTCGAGGCGGGCCGCTTCGAGCACCGCTTCGAGCGGGCGGCCGCATTCGGCGACGACACGGCTTCGGGGCACGCCTCCGACCGTACGCAACCCCATCATCATCAGTTCGCTCAGACGGTCCGCGGTGGCGACCGGATCGCGCTGGCGCGTGGCATGGCCGGCGGCCTCGACCGCCGCCAGCCAGGCTTCGGGCGCCCGGTGCTGGCGGGTGGCGATCTTGTCGCCGCCGATGGTCAGGCGGCCATGGGCGCCGGGGCCGATGCCGACATAGTCGCCATAGCGCCAATAGGTCAGGTTGTGGCGCGATTCGCCGCCGGGACGCGCATGATTTGAGATCTCGTAGGCCGGCAGCCCGGCCTCGTCGAGCAGCTCCTGGGTCAGTTCGAACAGCGCCCCTGCTTCGTCCTCCCCGGGGACTTGTAGCTCACCGCGCCGATGGGCGGCGCCAAAGACAGTCTCCGGCTCGATGGTGAGCTGGTAGACCGACAGATGATCGTCGGCGAGGCCGAGGGCTTCCGCGAGTTCGGCGCGCCAGGCATTCGCGCTTTGGCCCGGCCGCGCATAGATGAGGTCGAAGGAGTAGCGTTCGAAGTGGCGGCGCGCGATGTCGATGGCGGCGCGCGCCTCGGCCGCGCTGTGATGGCGGCCGAGGAACTTCAGATCGGCATCGTTCAGCGCCTGCACGCCGAGGGAGACGCGGTTCACGCCGGCGCTCCGAAAGCCGGCGAATTTTCCGGCCTCGACCGAGGTCGGGTTGGCTTCGAGCGTGATTTCTATATCCGGGGCGAACGGCCAATGCTCGCCGGCCCGCTTGATGACGGCGGCGACCGTCGCCGGTTCCATCAGCGAGGGCGTGCCGCCGCCGAAGAAGATGCTGGTGAGCCGCCGGCCCTGCGTGTCCGCCGCATAGTGATCGAGCTCGCCGAGCAGTGCCGCCCGCCAGCGCCCGTGGTCGACGGCCGCGCGCACATGGCTGTTGAAATCGCAATACGGGCATTTCGACAGGCAGAACGGCCAATGCACGTAGAGGCCGAAGCCGGGATCGTCCGCTGCTCTCATCAGGTGAAGCATGCCGCGGTCAGCTTGCGGAAGGCGTCGGCGCGGTGGCTGATGGCGTGCTTCGCCGCCGGTTCCATCTCGCCGAACGTGATGCCGTAGCCCTCGGGCACGAACAGCGGGTCATAGCCGAAACCCTTGATGCCGCGCGGCGGCCACACCAGCGTGCCGTCGACCCGGCCCGCGAAGGATTCGCAGTGGCCGTCAGGCCAGCACAGAGAAAGAACCGCAACGAAATGCGCGCGCCGGTCGCTGGCATTCCTGGCCTCCAATTCGCGCCCGACACGCGCCATCGCGATGGAGAAATCCTTCGTCGGTCCGGCCCAGCGCGCCGAATAGATACCCGGTGCGCCGTCGAGTGCGTGGACCACGAGTCCGGAATCGTCGGCCAGCGCCGGCAGGCCCGACGCCACAGCCGCCGCCCGGGCCTTCAGCTCCGCATTGCCGATGAAGGTCGTAGCGGTCTCCTCCGGTTCCGGCAGTTTGAGCGATGCTGCCGAGACCACCTCGACGCCAAAGGGCGCCAACAACTCGGCGATTTCCCGCGCCTTGCCAGTATTGTGACTGGCGATGACCAGGCGGGGTGTGTCGAATTTCCTGTGCGTCATTGATGGCAGCGCCGTAGGAGCGACCGGAGCCCCGGGTCAAGCCCGGGGATCGCCCCTACAACCTACAAACCAAGAGTCATGGGCCAATTCCGAGCGCCTGCTTCTGCGCCGCCACGAGCTGCGCCACACCGCGCTTGGCCAGCGCCATCATGGCGTCGAACGCTTCCGCGCTGAAGGGCTCGCGCTCGGCCGTGCCCTGCACCTCCACGATGCCGCCGGCGCCGGTGAACACGAAGTTGGCGTCGGCCTGGGCCGTGCTGTCTTCGGCGTAGTCGAGGTCGAGGACGGCCGCGCCGTCGACCAGGCCGCAGGAGACGGCGGCAACGTGGTCGGTCAGCGGGGATTCCTTCACCGCGCCGAGCTTGCGCAGATGGGCGAAGGCGAGATGGAGGGCCACGAAGCCGCCGGTGATGGCGGCCGTGCGGGTGCCGCCATCGGCCTGGATGACGTCGCAGTCGACCTTGATCTGGCGCTCGCCGAAGCCGTCGAGCCGGGTCACGGCGCGCAGGGAGCGGCCGATCAGGCGCTGGATCTCGTGCGTGCGTCCGCCGATGCGCCCGGCGACCGACTCGCGCTGGTTGCGCGTCTGGGTCGCGCGCGGCAGCATCGCGTACTCCGCCGTGACC
>JBGPEQ010000025.1:0-15612 GCA_041482855.1 Dongiaceae bacterium
CGCCGTCCGCGCCAATCAGCCGCAGTCGATCGTCAGCAACCCCTCGGGAAAGTTCCAGCTCTTCCGCGTCGGCGACGCCATCGCCAGCCGCAACATCCACGCCGCGATCTACGACTCCCTGCGCCTGTGCAAGGACCTGTAGCTTCAGTCTTGGCGCTGCATGGATGTTGTGCGTCCTTCGAGACGCGCCCTGCGGGCGCTCCTCAGGATGAGGAAGATTTGTAGTGGAATGAAAGATCGCTCCTCATCCTGAGGAGGCCGCGAAGCGGCCGTCTCGAAGGACGCACGATCGCCGATCCAGCGGTGGCTGGACCATGAGCGCGACTACTCCGCTGCGCGCCGCGCCTTGCTCTGACCGGCTTCAGGCAGCTTGAACTCGCCGGCCAGGGCCTTGGCGATGTCGCGTTCCAATTCATCGAGGAAGATCTCGCCTTTCTCCGCCGTTGCCAGTTTGGCCGAGCAGAGCGAGCCGCTCGCCGGCACCCAGGCGGGATTGACGGGATAGACGTCATAGGGTGGGAAGCTCGCCGGCGGATGGGTGGGAACCTTGCTCATATCGACCAGCTCCGGATGAAGACGCAGCATGAGCGCGGTCTCCATTACGCCGGCATGCTCGGTCGCCCAGCCCGGGAAACCCTCGGTCCACACCTTGGCGACGGTGTCCGTCGAGATGAAATCCCAGTATTCGAGCCGCACGACCTTCATGTCCTTGATGCCGTCGGCCCGCAGGTCGCGTAGCGCGAGATCGATACCTTCGATGGTGAACATCGTGTTCTCGTAGTGCCCAACCATGGCCGTCACCTTGCGCACGCCGTGGCGCGCGAACTCCTTGATCACGTCGCGCACGGTGGAGATGAGCGTCATGGCATCCAGGCTGGTGGTGCCCGGGAAGTGGTTGCCGCCGCCCGATTTCGGCTGCGACTTGTAGCCATAGGCGATCGCCGGGGCCACCAGCGCGTCGATCCGATTCGCCACCCGCTCGGACACGCCGGAAGGAATTACGACGTCGCAATTCATCGGCAGGTGCGGCCCGTGCTGCTCCAGTGCGCCGACCGGGAGCATGACCATCCTGCGGCCGTCGCGCACGCGCGCGTCATAGTCGGTCCAGGGCATCTCGCCAATCCGTACGGTCTCGCCCATGTTCAGTTCCCTCCTCGACAGTACCGTCTATTCAAGTGGCACCTTCCAGTTGCGCCGCCGCCGGCATCGGCACTGGCGCCGGGGTCGGCGCTGGCATCGGCCGGGCCGGCCGGCGCGGCGCGCGCAGCGGCGTCTTGTGCCCACTCTCCCACAATCCCGTGAAGAATGCGCGGGCATTGCTGCCGAGGGTGCGCGTGCGGTAGCCGCCCTCTTGCACCACCAGCGTCGGATAGCCGAGCGCGCCGACGGCCTCGCCGATCTTGCGGAAGTCGGCCGGCCGGTGGCGCCAGGAGCCGGTCGGGTCGCCGGCGGCGGTGTCGTATCCGAGCGACAGCACCACGAACGCCGGCTGGAAGCGCTCGATGCGGTTGATCGCGGCGGCGAGCACGGCGCGGTAGGTCTCGGGATCGACGCTCTCCGGCAGCGGCAGGTTCAGGTTAAATCCCTTGCCCGCGCCCTCGCCGACCTCGTCGGCGAAGCCGGAGAAGTAGGGGTAGGCGAAGCTCGGATGGCCGTGGATGGAGATCGTCAGGACATCGCTGCGCGTCCAGAAGATGTCTTGCGTGCCGTTGCCGTGGTGGTAATCGACGTCGAGCATGGCCACCCGGCCGTAGCGGCTGAAGTAGTGGGCGGCGATGGCCGCGTTGTTGAGATAGCAGAAGCAGCCGAAGGCGCGCCGCTCGGCATGGTGACCGGGCGGCCGCACCAGCGCATAGGCGAAGCGGGCGCCGGACAGCACGCGCTCCGCCGCCGTCAGCGTGCAGTCGACGGCGCGCCGCGCTGCCAGCCAGGCGTTGGCGTTCAAGGGCGTGAAGGTATCGATGCAGAAATAGCCGGCGCGCAGCGGCAGCTCCTTGGGCGGCCGCTTGGTGTTGCGGATCGGGAACACGTAGGGATAGATCGATTTGCCGGCCGGCACGAGTGCGCAGGCGCGCCTCAGATAGTCGACGAAGGCGCCGGCATGAACGGCGCGGATGTGATCTTCCGAGAAGGTGCGCGGCGGCAGGCGCTCGAACG
Source organism: Dongiaceae bacterium (assembly GCA_041482855.1). Lineage (GTDB taxonomy): Bacteria > Pseudomonadota > Alphaproteobacteria > Dongiales > Dongiaceae > JBGPEQ01. The sequence continues at coordinate 2,158 of JBGPEQ010000025.1, forward strand.
GCACCCCCTGCTCCAGCTCGCGCAGGATCGCGGAGATGCGCACGGGCGCCTCCACATAGCCGCGGTCCTTTACATGATGGATCTCGTGCTTGTCGTTGACGACCAGCGGGATGCGATCGGCGACCGGCCGCGGCGCCGCCTTCGCCGGCTCGGGCTCGCGGCGAAGATAGCGCAGCGGCCGCAGCCGGACCGGATCGTCCTGAATCGATTTCACGACCATGTCGGTATATTCGGGCGGGCAGAGGTCGCCATATTTGCGCTCGAGGATCGCCCGCACCATCGCTTGCGCCCGCTTGCGGTCCGGCAGCATCTCGCGTCCGAGACCGTCAAACACCAGGTAGGGCGGATTCTCCAGGTTCGGCTCGATGGTCATGTCGTATTTCGTGCCGATGATCGGGCGCGCGCCGAACTGCTCGTAGAACCGCAGCCGGTCCGCGTTCGCCTTCAGCGTCCCGACGGGATCGCTGCAGAGTGCGGGATTGTCCGGCAGGCACTCGATGAAGATGCCGACGCAATCGAGCGCGGCGGCCTCCTCGCGGACGCGCTCGTAGAGCGCGGCGCCGATGCCGTGGCCGCCGCGGCCGAGCTGGGTCGCGAGATAGTCGAGATAGATGAAATTCAGGTCGGGTGCGTACATGACGAGCGCGAAACCCTTGACCTGGTCCTCGCCGTCCTCGGCGACGAACAGGAGGGTGCGCAGCCGCTTCTTGAACGGATTGCGCAACAGCTCGGGTATGCCCGCGGATTCGATCGGCCCGACCGTGGGAAATTGATCGCGTAGGATGGCCTGGACCTGGGCGACGGCGGCCGCGTTGGCCGAGGCAAGATCGTCTGGCACGCGTCGGATTCGAATCATGCGCAAGAGGTAGCGGCTGACGGGCGGGCGCGCAATCGGTGTGTCGCAAAGCGGTGGATGTGTGGTACATGCCGCCTGCGGAAATTCAGGAGGGCAGCGGTTTGGACAACAGCCTCGCGACGGCCATAGAACCGCAGGTGCGGCAGCAGCATCTGGCCCGCTTGCGCGCGCTCGAACAGAAGGTGCTGTGGCTCTCCTCCTGGATGATCCACAACGCCAATCACCTGCGCGAGAATCGCGATAGCCTCAAGGTCGGCGGGCATCAGGCCTCGAGCGCGTCGGTCGCCACCATCATGACCGCGCTCTATTTCGACGTGCTGCGGCCGACGGACCGCGTCGCCGTCAAGCCGCACGCCAGCCCCGTGTTCCACGCCATCCAGTATCTGTTCGGCAATCAGACTCGCGAGCGGCTGGAACGCTTCCGCGCCTTCGGCGGCGCCCAATCCTATCCGTCGCGCACCAAGGATGCCGACGACGTCGATTTCTCGACCGGCTCGGTCGGGCTCGGCGTGGCCATGACCGCCTTCGCCAGCCTGGTGCAGGACTATGTTCAGCTCAAAGGACTCACGCGGGAAGGCGCCGACGCCGGCCGCATGATCGCCATCGTCGGCGATGCCGAGCTGGACGAGGGCAACATCCACGAGGCGCTGATCGAATCCTGGAAGCACGACATCCGCAACACTTGGTGGATCATCGACTACAACCGCCAGAGCCTCGACGCCGTCATCTCCGACCGCCTGTTCGCGGGCATCGAGAGCCAGTTCAAGGCCGTGGACTGGCGCGTGATCACGCTGAAATACGGCAAGCGGCTGGAGGCCGCCTTTCGGCGCCCGGACGGCGCGGCGCTTCGGCAATGGATCGACGATTGCCCCAACTCGCTTTATTCCGCGCTTGTCTTCAAGGGCGGCCGCGGTTGGCGCGAGCACCTGCTGCGCGATCTCGGCCAGCTGCCGGGAATCCGCAAGCTGCTCGACGAGCATGACGACGACGGCCTCGCCGCGCTCATGACCAATCTGGCCGGGCATGACATGGAGTCGCTGCTCGAGGCTTTCCACGCCGTCGCGGACGATCAGCGCATCTGCTTCGTCGTCTACACGATCAAGGGAGTCGGCCTGCCCTTCGCCGGCCACAAGGACAATCACGCCGGCCTGATGAACTCGGACCAGATGGCCGAGTTCAAGCGCCGCAACCGCATCGCCGATGGCGCGGAGTGGGATCGCTTCGCGGGTCTCGACCTGCCGGCCGCGGAGCTGGAGGAATTCCTCCGGCACGTGCCGTTCGCATCGGGCATGTCCCGGCGATTTGCGGCGCCGCGCGTGCCGGTGCCGCCGAAGCTGCCGCTCTCGACGACGGCGAACATGTCGACGCAGGAGGGCTTCGGCCGCATCCTCGCCGATCTCGCGCGCGAGGGCGGTCCGCTCGCCGACCGCATCGTCACGACCTCGCCCGACGTTGCCGTCTCCACCAACCTCGGCGGCTGGGTCAACCGCCGCGGCGTCTTCAACCGCCACCGCCGCGAGGATGTCTACAGCGAGCAGAAGGTCGTCTCCGCCCAGCGCTGGATGATGTCGCCGCAAGGCCAGCATATCGAACTCGGCATCGCCGAGAACAACCTGTTCATCCTGCTGGCGGCCCTCGGGCTGTCGCATTCGCTGTTCGGCGTCCGCCTGCTGCCGATCGGCACGCTCTATGACCCCTTCATCATGCGCGGCCTCGACGCCCTCAACTACGCTTGTTACCAGGACGCCCGCTTCCTGCTGGTGGCGACCCCGTCGGGAATCACGCTGGCGCCGGAAGGCGGTGCCCATCAATCCATCGGCACGCCGCTCATCGGTCTTGCCCAGGACGGCCTCGCCGCCTTCGAGCCCGCCTTCGTCGACGAACTCGCGACCATCATGGATTGGTCGTTCGACTACCTGCAGCGCGACGGCAGCGCGCCGGTCGACGACAGCCAGTGGTTCCACGACGTCAAGGGCGGCTCGGTCTATCTGCGCCTGTCCACGCGCACGGTCGAGCAGCTGGAGCGCAGCATCGACGACGCGGCGCGCGACGCCATCATCGCCGGCGGCTACTGGCTGAAGCCGCCTGCGCCGGGCGCCCGTCTCGCCATCGTCTACACCGGCGCCATCGCCCCCGAGGCGATCGAGGCGCACCGCCAGATCGTCGACGAAATACCCGGCGCCGGTCTGCTCGCGGTGACCTCGGCCGACCGCCTGAACGCCGGCTGGCACGCCGCCGAGCGCGCCCGCCAGGCCGGCCACCGCGACTCGGTCGCCCATGTCGAGAAGCTGCTGTCGCCGCTCGCGCCCGATGCCGGCCTGGTCACCCTGATCGACGGCCATCCGGCCACGCTATCCTGGCTCGGCGGCGTGCGCGGCCACCGCGTGCGCCCGCTCGGCGTCGAGCATTTCGGCCAATCCGGCGACCTGCTGGAGCTCTACCATCACTACCGCCTGGACGTGGACGCCATTCTCGACGCCTGCGCGGCGGTGTTTGTCGGACGTGAGAGCCGGCGCTGACCGATGGCACGCCGCGCTCAAACGCCGAGCACCAGAGGGAAGAGTTCTGCTGCGGCCGACACGATGGCGGTCACCAAGCTGCTGCTAGAGCGTTACCCCGATCCAAAGATCGCGCTGCGCTTCGATACGCCGCTCGAGCTGCTGGTGGCGGTGATCCTGTCGGCGCAATGCACGGATGCCCGCGTCAACGAGGTGACGAAGACGCTGCGCAAGAAGTACCGGCAGGCGGCCGACTATGCGAACGCCGATCCCGCCACCTTCGAACAGGAGATCCGCTCCACCGGGTTCTATCGCAACAAGGCAAAGACGGTCATCGCCTGCGGGCGCAAACTGGTTGCCGAATTCGGCGGCGAGGTTCCGCGCGCGGTCGACGAACTCGTCACCTTGCCAGGAGTTGGGCGGAAGACCGCCAACATGGTCCGCGGCAACGCCTTCGGCCAGCAGGCGATCGCCGTCGATACCCACGTCCTCCGCGTCGCCAACCGGCTGGGGTTGGTGAAATCGGAGGACGCCGACAAGGTCGAGGCGGCGCTGGCTGCCGCGGTTCCCGCCGACAAGCACACCGCTTTCGCCAACGCCATGATCCTGCACGGCCGCGAGACCTGCACGGCGCGCAGTCCCCGCTGTGGCGCGTGCGTGCTCTGGGATCTCTGCCCGTGGCCCGACAAGGCCGAACGCTGACAATCGGAGCGCGCCGTGGATACGCCATCCCTGCAGAAGCTGCTTGACGACATCAAGGCGGAGATCGCGGCCGGCAACATGATCACGGCAATCAAACTGTATCGCGATGCCACCGGCACCGGATTGGCCGAGGCCAAGGCGGCGGTCGAGTTGATCGCTGCCGGCAAGCCGCCGCCGTCTGGCGCCGCGCCGTCACCGTCCGCCGATGCGATGCAAGTGGTGTCGGCGCTGGTTACTGCCGGCAAGAAGATCGAAGCGATCAGGGCCTATCGCAAAGCGGCCGGTGTCGATCTGAAGGATGCCAAGGACGCCGTCGATGCTCTGGAAGCGCGGATCAATCCGGCAGCCGTCATGACGCGCGACGCATCGATGCGGCGCCTTCGCCGCTTGGTTGTGATCGGGCTGCTGATTGCGCTCGGAATCCTGCTGCTTATGTTCGTCCTGGCCGAATTATCCGGCGCCTGATCGATGTCGCGAGTACGGGAGTTCACGCGTCAAACCGTGGCGAGCCATCCGGGCGAGCATACGGAGCTATATGCCGGCTGCGGCCCGGAGCCGCGACGGGTGGCCGAAATCGTTCAGAACCTGCTTCTCCATCCCGTGGTGGCGCAGGGCGGGGGAATCCCGATACCGGACAGGGCGAAGGGCGACACGCAAGCGCGCACCGTCCGCCGATTGTTGTCGCGCCTGTTGGCCCGCGATGGTCGTCCGCTGTCCCAGCAACGCGACGCCGAGGCGCGCTTCTTCGGCACATGCCGCGACTACGCGCTGCTGGCCTGCAGCCTGTTTCGTGAGCATGGCGTGCCCGCGCGCCTGCGCGTCGGCTTCGCCACCTACTTTGCGCCGAACTACCTCGAGGACCACTGGGTTTGCGAATACTGGCATGAGGACGCCTGGTGCCTGTTGGACGCGCAGATCGATCCGCCAATGGCAGCCGGGCTCGGCATCGATTTCGATCCGACCGATGTGCCCGCCGACCGCTTCCTGTTCTCGGGCGAGGCGTGGCGGCGCGTGGCTGCGGGCGAGACTCCCGCCGATCGCCTGGGCGTCTCGTTCATCGGCATCGCCGGCGCCTGGTTTGCCGCCGGCAGCGTCTTCCGCGACATGGCCGTGCTCACCGGCCGCGAGGAGCTGCTGCCCTGGGACTATTGGGGGCAGGCGAACGATTTCTGCGCGAGCGGGAAGGTACCGGACAGCTGGGCGCGCGAGATCGACGAACTGGCGACCCTCACGATGAACGCCGACGTCGACCTCGATTCATTGTTGCGTGCGTACACGGACCGCGACTGGCTCTATCTCGAGGACGAGGTCATCAGCTACGGCAGCGGCGCGCCCGAGACGGTCAATCTCCGCGGGCTCGGCTAGCTCTCCGACGCCGGCCCGATCTCGATGAAGAAATCGGGCATCAGGGGCATCAGCCCCTTGGCGCCGATGCTGTCGGTCGCGATCAGGTCGGTCTCCTGGCCGGCGACATAGGCGCGCGCATCGAGGATGCGAAGCTGCTTGGCATCGCACTCGCCACGGAACGTCTTGGTCACGTAGGGATCGTCGGCCGGCCGGTCCAGGCTGACGATCTGGATGTTGTCGCGGCCGATCACCTTGCCGTCGCGCATGAGCGCGATCTTGACCCGCAGCCGCGTCACCGGCATGTCGGCGGCGCGGAAGCCCAGGGTGTAGTCGCACTCCATCGGGTCATTGTTGCCGGGCTTCAGGTAGGCGTAGCAGTCGTCGTTGACCGGCTTGCTGCCGTAGGTCGCCGGCCCGCAGTCCTCGAAGTTCGAGGGATCGGGCGTCGGCATCCCGCTGCCGAAGAACGTGACCTGCACCGCGCTCGAACTGCCGGCGAACCCGAACACCAGCGCGAACACCAGGCCGAACCCCGTCAGAATCACGATCATTCGGACCATTGCCGTACCCCGAACTGTGAATGGCTTCTGGCGCTTTATCACAGCTTGGTTAAGGATGCGGTAACGCGGGCAACGGCCCAGAAACCAGCAGGAAGGGCGCATCGCCGATGATGCTCACGCCGACCGAACAGGAGCGCCTGACGATCTTCACCGCGGCTGAACTGGCGCGCAAACACCGCAGCCTCGGCGTCAAGCTCAGCCATCCGGAGGCGGTGGCCTACATCTGCGACGAGCTGCTCTATGGCGCGCGCCTCGGCCAGTCGCTGGCCGCGCTGAAGGGCCGCGGCTCCACGTTACTGTCCACCGACGACGTCATGCCCGGCGTCGCCGAAATGCTGGATGTGCTGAACGTCGAAGCCATGTTCCCCGACGGCGCCAAGATGATCACGGTGCATCAGCCGATCCGGCCGGGGACGCTGGCCGTCGATGCCGGCGAGCCGCGGGCCGGCGAGATCATCGCCGGCGACGGCACGGTCGAACTGAACGCCGGCCGCCGGCGTGTCACGCTGCGGGCGACGAACACCGGCGACCGGCCGGTGCAGGTCGGCAGCCACTATCACTTCTTCGAGGCCAATGCGGCCCTCGAGTTCGATCGCGCGGCCGCCTTCGGCATGCGGCTGGACGTGCCCGCCGGCGCCTCCGCCCGCTTCGAGCCGGGCGACGCCAAGGAAGTGACGCTGGTCGAGCTCGGCGGCGACGGCGTGGTGAGCGGTCTCAACAATCTCACCAACGGGCTCGTGAAGTCCGATGCCGTGAAAGCCGCGGCCCTCGCCCGCGCCCGCACCCGCGGCTTCAAGGGCGCGTGATCGAGGGAGGCGGTCGATGGCTACGATGACGCGCAGGGACTACGCCGCCATGTACGGCCCGACGACCGGCGATCTCGTGCGGCTGGGCGATACTTCGCTGCTGGTCGAGGTCGAGCGCGACCATGCGGTCTATGGCGAGGAGTGCGTGATCGGCGGCGGCAAGACGCTGCGTGACGGCATGGGCATCGATGCCGGCCATCGCCTCGCCGACGGCGCCATCGACATGGTCATCGTCAACGCGCTCGTCATCGATGCGGTCGCCGGCATCGTCAAGGGCGACATCGGCATCAAGGACGGTAAGATCGTCGCCGTCGGCAAGGCCGGCAATCCCCACATCATGGCCGGCGTCGATCCGCGCCTGATCGTCGGGCCGAACACGCAGGTCCTCATCGGCGAAGGCATGATCGCCACCGTCGGTGGCTTCGACGTGCATGTGCATTTCGTCGGCACAGACCAATGCGCCCACGCGCTCTCGAGCGGGATCACCACCATGCTCGGCGGCGCGCTCGGCCCCGCCTTTGCCGTGGATTGCGGCGGTCCCTGGACGACCGATCAGATGCTGCGGGCGGCCGAAGGCTTCGCCATGAACTTCGGTTTCTTCGCGCGCGGCAGCTCGCACAAGCCCGAAACCATCGTGGAGCAGCTCGCCGGCGGCGTCATCGGCGTGAAGATCCACGAGGATTTCGGCGCCATGCCCGCCACCATCGACACCTGTCTGAAGGTGGCCGACGAATACGACTTCCAGGTCCAACTCCACGCCGACACCATCAACGAGGCCGGCTTCTACGAGAGCACAATGAAGGCGATCGGCGGACGCACCATCCACATGTATCACACCGAAGGTGCCGGCGGCGGCCACGCGCCGGACATCATCAGATGCAACGGCGAGCCGAACTGCCTGCCGTCCTCGACCAACCCGACCAATCCCTACACGGTGAACACGCTCGACGAGCATCTGGACATGACGATGATGGCGCACAACCTGAGGCCCAGCATACCGGAGGACGTCGCCTTCGCCGAGAGCCGCGTCCGCCCGCAGACCGTGGCGGCGGAAGACGTGCTGCACGATCTCGGCGCCATCTCCATGATGGGTTCTGACAGCCAGGGCATGGGCCGCATCAACGAGGTGATCGCCCGCAGCTGGCAGCTCGCCAGCAAGATGAAGGACCAGCGCGGCCGCCTGCCGGAAGAGAAGACGACGCGCGCCGACAACGAGCGCGTGAAGCGCTACATCGCCAAATACACCATCAACGCCGCCCGCACCTTCGGCATCGACCGTTATGTCGGCAGCATGGAGGCGGGCAAGATGGCAGACATCGTGCTGTGGCGCCCGGCCTTCTTCGGCGTGAAGCCGTCGGTCGTGCTGAAGGGCGGCTTCCCCGCCTGGGTCGCCATGGGCGATGGCGCCGGCTGCCTCGGCAACTGCGAGCCGGTCCTGATGCGCCCGAGCTGGGGCGCCGTGGGCCGCGCCCCGGCGCCGCTCTCGGCCTGCTTCGTCCATCCCCTGGCTATTGGGAAAGATGTGGCTGGCCGCCTTGGCCTCGAGAAGCAGCTGCTCCCGATCAAGGGCACGCGCAAGCTGACGAAAGCCGACATGCTGCACAACGGCGCCTGCCCGACCATCACTGTGAATCCCCAGACCTTCGACGTCTTCGTCGACGGTCAACTCGCGACCTGCGAGCCGATCGAGAAGGTTGCACTCGGTCAGAAGTATTTCATGCGCTGACCCTGGCGTGCGCCATCATCGACTGTTTCACAGCAGCCAGGCGCGGCTCCACAGGCGATAGACGCCGTAGAAGGCATTCTCGATCATGAGGCCGAACGCCAACGTGGCCTGGAAGCGTTGGCCCGGATTGCCGAAGCGCTCGCACAGCTTGGGGCTGAGGCCGGTGCCCCAGTGCTGTTGCTCAGTCTCTATGAACTTGCCGATCAACGCGCCCACGGTCAGCGGCTGGGGCTGAAAGGACCGCAGCTCGGCCTCCGACAGGGCGTCGTAGAGTGCGGCCAGGGCGACGCGGCGCACGATCCGCAGCTGCGTCATGTAGCGTTCCTCGGTCGGATTCTTCGCCTGGCTGACGAAGGCGGCGTAGTCGGTCGCGTCGGCGGGAACGCCGAGCAGCCGCAGGGCCGCCGCCAGGTCCTCCTTATCGGGTTCGCCGTCGAGGTAGAGCGTGCCGCCCGTCGGCTCGGTAATGGGCGCGTCGAGCAGCGGGTGGCTATGGTGCGCGGTCAGGCTGAAGAGATCGGGATTGCTCGGCGCCGCGCCGAAATCGTCGAGATCCGGCGGGACCGGTCCGATCCGGCCGCGCCCCATGGGGGCGAATCGACGGAGATCGCCGGGCTGCACCGGCACGCGCTTCGAAGTCCAAACGGATGGAGAAATCAGGACCCAGTCGGCGATCGATTCCGTCATGACATCTCGTTCATGAAGACGCTTGTAGAAAGTTGCCGACAGTCTACCGGAGGTTGCGGTCGGCTTCTAGCGGGAAACAGCGATTGCCGCAGCAAATTGCCGCCTTTCTGCTGGTTTCTTAGGACAATGTCCAGCGCGGTCTGCGGCCGGGCCTGGCGCACGTTCGGCGTGCGCGGCCGCGGCCGCACCGCTCGTAGGACGATGCGACCGAGGCGAAGCGCCCGCAGAAGGTACGGCTGTCTCACTGCGGGAGCAGCCAGACGCGGCTCCAGATGCGGTAGACTCCGTAGTGGGCGTTTTCGACCATGAAGCCGAAGGCGAGTGCCGGCTGGACCCGTAGTTCACCCGGGTCGGCCGTCGGCGGCTGGACCGGTCGCGCGCTCCAGCGCCGTCGCTCGTCAGCGATGAAGGCCGGAACAAGCTCGCCGATCGTCAGCCGCTGATCCGGAAACAGGCGGGTCTCATCGGGAGAGAGCGCCTGGTAGATGCCGACCAGTGCCGGCACCCGTATGAGACGCAGCTGCGTCAGGTAGCGTTCCTCGAGCGGGTCGGCGGCACGGGCGAGAAAGGCAGCATAGTCGGCCGCCGCCGCATCGACGCGCAACAGCCGCATAAGGCTCGCGAGATCGGCCGGCTTCGGGTCGCCCTGGATGTAGACAGTGCCGCCGGCCGGTTCGGTAAGCGGCGCCGCCCGCAGCGGATTGGCCGGGCGATCGCGGTGGCTGACGTGCGCCGGCGCGTGGAGCGCCGGCACGCCGAAATCGGCGATGCCGGTGGGCGCGAAGAGTCCGAGATCGCCGGGCTGCACGGAGAGGGTCCGGCCGGGCCAGGACGGCGAATAGATGTCGATGAGGTGTTCAATGGGTTCTGTCATGGTCCAATTCGGTTGTGTGTAAGACCTTCCCGCATAACGACCTCAAATATTCGCGAAACTCATTAAAATTTGAAGAAATATGATCTCTTATATTAGACGGCTTATATTAAAGTATTAGACGTAGACGTGGCTAAATATCTTCGTTATTTCACGATTAAGGTTAATACTCTCATTCTTGTCTTGCCCCACCGGCGTTTGACTCGCCCCGCGACCGGCCGCTATGAGGGGCGCGGCACTCCGGCCCGACCTTGTCAGGTGAAACGATGACCGCCCCCGCGATCGCCGGCGTCCCGCGATCGGCCATCCGCATGATGATCGAGCGCGAGCATGAGCGCTTCGCCTTCGCGAACCCGCGCTCGCGCGACTTGGCGGCCCGCTCGGCGCGCCATTGGCTGCACGGCGTGCCCATGCACTGGATGCTCGATTGGGGAACGCCGTTTCCGCTGTTCGTCGCGGCGGCGAAGGGCGCGGCATTCACCGATGCCGACGGCCATGGCTATGCCGACTTCTGTCTGGGCGACACCGGCGCCATGTTCGGCCATGCGCCGGAGCCGGTGGCGGAAGCCGTGCGACGGCAGACCGAGCGCGGCTTCACGGCCATGCTGCCGAGCGAGGACGCGCCGATCGTCGGCGAGCTGCTGGCCCGGCGCTTCGGCCTGCCCTATTGGCAGACGGCGGTAACCGCGACCGACGCCAACCGTTTCGTGCTGCGACTGGCGCGCTGGCTCACCGGCCGGACGAAAATCCTGGTCTTCAACGGCTGCTATCACGGCGCCGTCGACGAGACCTTCGTGCGGCTGAAGAACGGCCGGCCGATCCACCGGCCGGGCCTGGTCGGCCAGTCCATCGATCTCACCGCCAACACGGAGGTCGTTGAGTTCAATGACGTCGCCGCGCTCGAAGCGGCGCTGGCGCCCGGCGATGTCGCCTGCGTCATCACCGAGCCGGCGCTCACCAATATCGGCATGGTGCTGCCGCAGCCGGGCTTCCACGACGCCTTGCGCGCGATCACGCGACGCACGGGCACGTTGCTGGTCATCGACGAGACGCACTCGATCAGCACCGGCCCCGGCGGCTATACCCGCGCGTTCGAGCTGGCGCCCGATTTCTTCGTCCTCGGCAAGCCGGTCGCCGGCGGCATTCCCTGCGCGGTCTTCGGCTTCACGGCCGAGATCGCGGAACGGCTGACGACGCTTTGGGCGACGAAGGAACCGGGCCACAGCGGTCTCGGCACGACGTTGTCAGGCAGTCCGCTCGCGTTGGCGGCGATGCGCGCCAACCTGGAGCAGGTGATGACGCCTGCCGCCTACGACCATATGCTCGGCCTCTCGGCGCAACTGGCGCTGGGCATAGCCGCGCTCATCGCGGAGCGCGCGCTGCCCTGGTATGTCTCCAACCTGGGCGCGCGGGCTGAGTTCGTCTGCGCGCCGCATCCGCCGAAGAACGGCACCGAAGCGGCCGCCGCCATGCACGGCGATCTCGAGCACGCCATCCACATCTTCCTGCTCAACCGCGGCGTCCTGATCGCGCCGTTCCACAACATGACGCTGGTCTGCCCGGCCACGACCGCGGCCGATGTCGATCGCCTTCTCGATGCCCTTCGCGATTGCCTCGGCGAATTGCTATCCTAGCCGCAGCTGACCAAGGATACGGGCCACCCATGACCACCGAACGATCCCCGCGCGAGGCCGAGGATTTCCTCGCCGCCAATCCCGATGTCACGAATATCCAGGTCATCCTCACCGATGCCGATGGCGTCGGCCGCGGCAAGAGCGTGCGGCGCAATGAGCTGGCGCGCATCTATACCCACGGCCGCTATCTGCCGGGATCGATTCTCGGCCTCGACATCACCGGCGCCGACGTCGAGGAGACCGGCCTGGTGTGGGAAGACGGCGATGCCGACCGTGCCTGCTGGCCGATTCCCGGCACGCTCGTGCGCTCGCCCTGGCAGGTACCGGCCGCCGGCCAGCTCCTGATCAGCATGTACGAGCTGGATGGCACGCCCTCGCCGGGCGATCCGCGCCACGCGTTGAAGCGCGTTGTCGATCGCTTTGCCGAACTCAATCTGATTCCCGTCATCGCCATCGAGTTGGAATTCTATCTGCTCGATCGCACCCGCGGCGAAAGCGGCCGGCCGCGGCCGCCGGCTTCGCCGGTGAGCGGCTTCCGTCCCAGCCAATTGCAGGCCTATCTGCTGACCGATCTCGACGATCAGGCGCCGTTCCTGGCCGATGTCTATGCCGCCTGCGAGGCGCAGGGCCTGCCGGCGCAGACGCTGATCTCCGAATACGCGCCGGGACAGCTCGAGATCGTGCTGCATCATCGCGCCGACGCCCTGCGCGCCGTCGACGATGCCATCATGTACAAGCGCCTCGTGCGCGGCGTCGCCGCCCGGCATGGTATGGACGCCACCTTCATGGCCAAGCCCCATGCCGGCAATTCCGGCAGCGGCATGCACATGCATATGAGCCTGCAGGATGCAGGCGGCCACAACGCCTTCGCCAGCGACGACCCCAAGGGCAACGGGCTGCTGCGCCACGCCATCGGGGGCATGGCCGCGACGATGGCCGAGTGCGTCGGCATCTTCGCGCCCAACGCCAACTCCTACCGCCGCTTCCGCCGCAATTCCTACGCCCCGTTGGCGCCGACATGGGGTGTCAACAATCGCTCGGTCAGTCTGCGCGTGCCGGCGGGACCGCCGGAGACGCGCCATGTCGAGCACCGCGTCGCCGGAGCCGACGCCAATCCCTACCTCGCGGCGGCGGCCATGCTGGCGGGCACCCATCGCGGCATCGTCGGCAAGCTCGATCCCGGTCCCGCCATCGAAGGCAACGGCTACGAGCAGGCGCCGGCCAGCCTGCCCAGCAACTGGTACGACGCCCTCACTCGGACCGAAGGCTCGGCGTTCCTCAAGGACTATCTCGGCCCGCGCTTCATGGAAATCTACTGCGCCATCAAGCGCGCCGAGCAGGACCGCTTCTACTCCCAGGTCACCGAGCTGGATTTCGAATGGTATTTGCGGACGGCGTAGCGACGGCCCTACTTGCCGCCGCCGATGCGATCGCGGATAGGGGCGTCGAAGGACCATTTGCCAGGCCCGCGCAGCAGCAGGTAGAGGAGGGGTCCCGCCCACAGCAGATGGTCGGGATAGTTCATCGGATAGATGAAAAGCTGGATGATGATCGTCTGCGCCAGCAGGATTGCGGCTGCCGGCCGCGTCAGGAAGCCGATGACCAGCAGCACGGGGCAGCTCAGTTCGATGGCTGTCGCCAGATAGGCCACGAGCTCAGGCGGCAGGATCGGCAGCCTGTACTCCTCGCGGAACAGCGTGAGGACGGTGTCGTTGCCGAACGGCAGCTTGGCTTGGCCCGAGCGCCAGAACACCAGCGCGACGCCGGC
>JBGPEQ010000026.1:0-15503 GCA_041482855.1 Dongiaceae bacterium
AATCAAACACCAAAACATATATACACAACTGACAGAAGATCACAACATAGATCTACATAACTACTATCAACGAACCCATCACGGGCACTGCGATCCCCTGCCCTTCGACGTGGCGCCGGAACATCTGGTTGACCTCGTCGACGTAAGGCGTCAGCAGCGCGATGCGCTGGACGCCGAGCTTCTTCAGGCCGGCGATGCCGGCGGTGATCGGCGTCGTGCAGGCGACGCCAGGCCGCGCCTCGCGGATGCGCTGGAACACCTTCTCCTCGCCGATGACGACCGCGCCGGAAGTGCAGCCATAGGCGATCACATCGAGCTTCGTGCCCGGCAGGATGACGCCTGCCGCGGTCGCCAGGCCGCGCTCCATTTCCGCCAGGGTGGCCGCATTGATCTCCGAGGAATTGGGGATGCGGCTCTCATAGAGCGCCACGCCATCAAGCCGGTAGATCTGCCGGAACTCATGTTCGATCGTGTGGTCGGTCGCCAGCACGATCAGCCCGATGCGGGCCCGGTGGGCGATGCCGCCGTCGAGCTGGAACGCCATGTGGGTCTTGCTGATGACCTCCGCGGCCGAGGCCGCGCGCGGCACGATCCTGTTCATGCGAGCACTCTCTGCAATCGGCGCCGTCGGGCGCCTGCCTCATCTATTATAGGTGAGCCTGGGCGACGGGTCATTGGCCATGGCAGGCGGTCGCGACCGTCCACAGGCGCGCCGGGATCACCGCCGAGCGCTGCGATGTTTCACGTGAAACATATTAAGAAACGGTAACTAAGATTAAGAAAAGATTAACTTTCCCGACTTCGGGTCTGTGCCGGATCTACACCGGCCGCGTGGTGGCCGACGCCGTCTCGGGATTCGGTGCGCCTGCAATCCGATCGGCTGTCGCGGTCGGCCCCAACGGCGTTTCCAGCCGCTGCAACTCGACTTCCGCGATGACCTCTTCCAACCTGCGTACCGGGCGCTGCAGATACGGACTGACGTCGTTTGTTGCCACGTCTTCCCCCTCGATCGCGCGCCAAGGCTAGCACCGATTCTTGCGGTCGTAGCCCTGTGGATAACGAGGATAGCGGAGATAAAGTCCCATTTTTTGCCTCAGCGAGGACCGCGTTGCCAAATCGCTCCTTAGCGTCGATGATCCGGCCGCTCGAGACTTTCCGAACGCATCCACCGATTAACCCAAATCGAGTCCGATGAAGCAGAACCAAACCGGCGGCCAGGCGGCCATCGCGCTGCTCGAGCGCTATGGCGTCGATACCGTCTTCGGCATCCCCGGCGTGCACACGCTCGAGCTCTATCGCGGGCTCGCCGACAGCAAGATCCGCCATATCGCCGTGCGCCATGAGCAGGGCGCCGGCTTCATGGCCGATGGCTATGCGCGCGCCTCCGGCAAGCCCGGCGTCTGCGTGCTCATCACCGGTCCCGGCATGACCAATGCGGCGACGCCGATCGGCCAGGCCTATTCGGATTCCGTTCCCATGCTCGTGCTGTCGAGCGTCAACGCGACCGACGATCTCGGCAAGGGCCGCGGCCGCCTGCATGAGATCACCTCGCAACAGGCGGCCATGGCGCCGCTCACGGCCTTCAGCCGCACCGTCCGCCGGGCCGAGGAGATGCCGGCCGCCTATGCCGACGCCTACCGCATTTTCGAGGCCGGCCGGCCGCGGCCGGTGCATATCGAGCTGCCGCTCGACCTGCTGGCGGCGCCGGGACCAAGCCTGGGCGAGCGCGCCGCCATTGCCACCCCGCCGGCGCCTGCTCCCGATCTCATCGCGAAGGCGGCGGCCCTGATCGCAGGCGCGCGCCGGCCGGTCATCCTCGCCGGCGGCGGCGTGGTCGACAATGGCAATGTGGTCAAGGCGCTGGCGGAGAAGATCGGCGCCGCGGTCATCCCGACGGTGGCCGCCAAGGGCGCCGTGCCCGACAGCCACCCGCTCTGCGTCGGCTCGACCCTGTCCCTGCCGCCGACTCAGGAGCTGCTGCGCAGCGCCGACGTGGTCATTGCCGTCGGGACCGAGCTGGCGGAGACCGACTCCTGGATCGAACGGCTGCCGATCACGGGCAAGCTGATCCGCATCGACATCGATCCGGCCACCCTCACCCGCGACTATCCGCCGGAGGTCGCCATCCTCAGCGATGGCGGCACGGCGCTCACCGCCCTGCTCGCCGCAATGCCTAACGGCTCGCGCAGCCAGATCGACCGCGCCGAACTCGCGCGCATCCGCGACGGCATTCTGCCCTCGCTGGCGCCATTGCAGCGCAAGCATGTCCGCGTGCTCGACGCCTTGCGCGCGGCCCTGCCCGATGACGGCATCGTCGCCAGCGACATGACGCAGATCGCTTACACCGGCTGCTACTACTTCCGGTGCGAGCGGCCGCGCTGCTGGTTCCACCCGCTCGGCTACGGCACGCTCGGCTATGCGCTGCCGGCCGCCATCGGCGCCAAGTTGGCGGCGCCGCAGCGGGCCACGGTCGCGCTCGCCGGCGACGCCGGCTTGCTCTTTACCGTTCAGGAGTTGGCTACTGCGGTCGAACTCAAGCTGCCCATCGCCATCGTGCTCTGGAACAACGATGCCCTCGCCCAGATCGCCGAGGGCATGGTTGCAAAAGGCATCCCCGAGATCGGCGTGCGCCAGCGCAACCCCGACTTCATCAAGCTCGGCAAGGCCTTCGGCTGCCGCACGGTGAAACCGACGAGCCTCGCCCGCTTCAGGTCCGCTCTCGCGACCGCCTTCGCGGCCGACGGGCCCACCTTGATCGAGGTACGCGAGGACTCGGCGTTCCTGGAGTGAGGTCGCGCGCCCTCAACTATGTTCGTAAACCAACAGGGCGACCGCATAATCGGCCCCCCTCGCCTGTCAATTCCCGCGAAAAGAGCTGCACCGACGTCGTGCGTCCTTCGAGACGCGCCCATCGGGCGCTCCTCAGGATGAGGTAGATTTTTGATGGCATTACGAGAATTCCTCATCCTGAGGAGGCCGCGAAGCGGCCGTCTCGAAGGACGCGCGATGCTGATCCCAATGCGTCCGGCCTGGGTTCCTGCGATTGCCCTCGTAAACCATGATGACTGCTTGCGTTTCGCCGCGTTCTAAGCGACCATCGGATGCGGAAGTGCGGGCCGGCGCGGTGACAAGCAAGAACAAAGTACCGCTCCGACGAGACCAGATCGGCGATCACAATGGCACAGAGCGAGCTATCGACACGCCGCGGTGATGACACGGCCGAATTGCGCGCCCGCTACAATCAGCTGTGCGCGGCGCTGACCATGAGCGCCGGCACCAACAGCGCCGTCGCCGATCGCGTGCTGCAGGAACTGCAGGCCCTCGCCCAGAAGATCGCCTTCCGGCAGGCCGAGCGCGATAGCGCGTCCCACCCGCCGGCGGTCGCGGCGCCCGCTGCCACCGCATCGCCGACCGCGCCGCGCAGCGATGCTCGCCCGGTGCTTGGCAAGGGCAACGTGATCGCCTTTCGCTGCCGCCTGAAGGGCCGGGCGCGCGAAAACCCGCGCCTGCCGGCGGCGCTGAGCGCCCTTACCGACCGCACGCCCATCGCCCCGTTCGAGAGCAGCCCGGAGCGGCCGCAGCCTGCGACGCCGGCGCGCCGCCAGAAGACGCCGGCCTCAGAGCCGCCCATGGTCGCCGCGGTTGCCGCCGTCGCCAAGCAAGGCGCCGAACTCGAGCGCCTCGTCCGCAAGAGCGATGACCAGTCGCGCATTCTCGAGCTGATCGAGGGTCGACTGGAAAGGAGCGAAGACGCCCCGCAGCTGTCGGTGGAGGTCGCCGCCCTGCGCTCGGCCGCAGCCCGCCAGGGCGAACAGATGGTGTCGTTGGCCACGGCGGTGCATCGCCTGGCCAAGCTGCTGGCCGCCCACCCGCAGCAGGATCGGCGCTAGCCCTCTATCGCATCGACTTCCGGCGCGGGATCAGGACGCGCGTGGTGTCGGCGATGCCGGAATCGGGCGCGGGCCGCGGCGCGTCGAGACGAATGCCGCCGCCCGCGAGCGGCGCCAGCACGATCTCGCCCGCATTGACGAGGGCGGGCGCGGATCCGTCGCGCGGCATGACTTCGACCTGTCCGCGCTGCACCCAGACGGTGGTCGAGCCATCCGGCATGATCCACACCGAGAACTCGGTGCCGCGTGCGGCAATGGTCGCGGCGGGCGTGCTGACTTCGAGCCGGTGCTTTGCCGCCGTGCCCGAGATGAAGCGGCATACACCTTTGCTGATGCTGGCGAGCAACGTGCTGGTATTGGCGTCGGGCTCGTAGACGAATTCGTCGACCACCACGCTCGACGCCGATCCCAGCCGAAGCATGCTGTTGTCCAGCAGGCGCACGTGAAGCGCGCCCGCCGGCACCGTCTCCAGCAGCTCGCGCGCGTAGACCTCGTCCTTCAGATAGAGAACGCGCCGCGCGGTATCCGGCGGCGTCCCATAGGCCCAGACGCGCAGCGCGACGACGTCTCCGGCCACCTCCGCCCGCGCCGGCTGCCAGGCAGCCACCATCGCGAGCATCGCCGCCAGAACGATCGCCCTCGATCGTACGGACATTCTTCCGGTCTTGCTGAAGACGGAACGGCTCGGCGCCGCCTAGTCTCTGTTGCCGCGATCGGTGGCTTTGTCGTGATCGCCGTTGTGGCCGCGCACCCAGTCGGGCGGCGGCGTATCCGTAGAGTCGCCGCCGGCGGCCGTCTCGATATCCTCCAACGCCGCGAACTCCGTCGGCATCTGCGGAACCGGGTAGCTGATATCGCCGCGGGCCTGGCCGCGCGTACCTTCGCAGCTCGAAGACACCGTGAAGGACTGGCCGGCATCGACGGGGACCGTCTCGGGCCTGTCGCAGACACGCAGGTCGACGCCGCCGCTTTCGACATCGACCTCCGTCGTGCCGTCGGCCAGCACGTAGAGGACCACCTGAGTCCCACGAATCACCATCGAGGCGGTCGGCGTGCGCAGCGTCACGTTCTGCTTGTTCTTGATCTCGCCGGTGACGAACCGGAAGGCGCCCTTGGCGAAGGAGATCGCGACATCGCCCTGGTGACTATCGGGGTCGTAGACGAAGCGGTCGAGCACGACCGACGACTTCGCGCCGACATAGAGATTGGTCCGATCGAGAAACACCAGATTGGTGGCGCCGGTGGGGTTGGTATCGACTCGCTCGTTCGCATAGACGGTCTCGTTATAGACGAGATCGCCCGCCGCGCCGCTGACGCGCGTGCCGGTAGCGCCCAGAAATTCGCGCTGTCCGACGGCGCCGACCTGCGGCTCGGCCGCGGCCGGCTGCACCGACAGCACACCCGCCACCAAAGCAATTGCCGACGCCACTCGCGATGCCCAACGCATGACCGTTCTTCCTCCACCGTGTCGCCCGTTCTCGATTCCAATTCTAGCAAAATTGTAGCCGACAGCGCCATCATACTGATGAGGCACCATCATTATCTCATCGCCGTTTACCATAACGGACGCAATCGCAAGCGCCGTGCGGGAAAAGAAAACCCCGCCCGAAGGCGGGGTTGAAAGTTTGCGTGTGGGTGGAAAAGTCCTCGTCGCGTCAGGGACGGATCCCCTAGCTCGGAGAACAGACAGGACAGCAGCCATCCGCCGAAAGGGCGGATATCGACCGTGTCACCGCAAGGTTTAGCGAATATGCCCGGCGGTGGGTGTGTCTTTTCTGTGGCGTTATCGAATGTCCGGCCCGCGATCGAGCGGGCCTGAGCCCGGCGGGGCAGAAAAAAAGGCCGCGACGTGCGCGGCCTTCAAGTCGATGATTGGAGGAAGTCAGTGCGTGGATTATGGGGGATAGGTCTTAACAGCCGGTTAATCCGACCGCCATTCGACATCCGGCAATCCTTAACTCGGGGTTAACTCACTCGCCGCTATGATGGCGCAACCCATGGGCGAAGGAGGCGGCCATCAATAGACTCGTCGTCGGCGTCGCAACCATCGCCGCCATTGGCCTCACCGTTCTCTTCGGCTGGATCCTCGGGTCATCCGACAGCCAGGTGAGCGTCGCCGCCGCCGTCGAGACGAGCGGCCCCAAGACATTGACCCTGAAGACCGACCGCGCCGGTCGGCATCACATCATCCGCGCGGCCGTGGTGGGTCCCAACGGACGCACGGAGCTGGTCTCGTTCATCGTCGATACCGGCGCCACCGACATGGTTCTGCCGGCATCGATGATCGCCAAGCTGGGGTTCCGCGAGAGCGAACTGTCTTCGATCAACGTCCAGACCGCCAACGGCGTCGCCGAGGGCCAGCGCGGCTTCCTGCGCTCGCTCGAGCTCGGCGGCCCCGACCGCAGCGACGTGCTCCAGCGCGTGCCCGTAATGTTCATGAGCGACGACGACACCGGCGGATATGCCCTCATGGGCATGAGCGTCCTCGGCCGCTACAACATGACCATCGAGGACGCCGAGAACCAGATCATCCTGGTGAAGCGGCGGTAGCGCGGCTCGCCCTCGCGCTCATGGGCGCCAGGATAAGATCGAAAGCCCATGGCCTTTGGACCCGCCGCCGCAGGTTTTACGCGAAGGCGCGGAAATCCTTGTGGTGGCGAGCGGCGCTCGCCTTTCCCCGCGCCCATATGTCGACAAATCGAATCCCGCCCCTACACATGCCCGGACAGAGTCCAGACCGGCCAACCCGGCGCCTGCGCCGCCGGCCGGACTACTCCCGCTTGGAGGCGGCGCTCCGCAGGCTCGTGACGTTGCTCGGCTCGGCCACCGGCCCGGCCGCCCGCAGCATCGTCCGCCCGATCGGAAACACGACGGCGGCCGTGGTGCCGGAACCGACCCGGCTCTTGAGATCGAATGTGGCGCCATGCAGCTCCACGAACGAGCGCACCAGCGGCAGGCCCAGCCCGGTGCCTTCGTAACGCCGACGCAGCGAGCCGTCGGCCTGGCCGAACGGCTCCATCACGCGGGCAAGATCGCTGTCGGCAATGCCGATCCCGGTATCGGCGACCGACAGGCCGAGCCGCCCCTCGGGATCCTTGAAGGCGCGCACCGCCACGCTGCCGCCGCGCGGCGTGAACTTGACCGCGTTGGCCAGCAGGTTGATGAGGATCTGCTTCACCAGCCGCTCGTCGCCCCATAGCGACGGCAACTCCTTCTCGACCTCCGTCGTGACGCGCACGCCGGAGTCGGCGGCCCGTTCCGTCACCAGCCGCGCGGTCGCCTGGGCCGCGCTGCCCAGCTCGACCGCGGTCTCGAACAGCTTCAGCTTGCCCGCTTCGATCCGGCTGAGATCGAGGATGTCGTTGATGATATTGAGCAGGTGATTGGCGCTGTCGTGGATGTCCCGGACATAGCCCGTATAGGCCGGAATCGCGATCGTGCCGAGCACCTCGTTCTTCATCAGTTCGGAGAAGCCGATGATGGCGTTGAGCGGGGTCCGCAGCTCATGACTCATGTTGGCGAGGAACTCGCTCTTGCTGCGGTTGGCGAGTTCGGCCGCGTCGCGGGCCCGCCGCAGCTCGCGCTCCCGGCGCTTTTCTTCGGTGATCTCGGTCATCGTGCCGACGATGCCGCCGTCGCGCGTCCGCCGCTCGGCGATCCGGAGCCAGCGCCCGTCGCCCAGCTCCATATCGAACGAGCCCATGGGATTGGCGTGCTGCAGCACGCGCTCGCGCACCCACTCCTGGATGCGGCCGCCGGCCTCGGGAATGAGGCCCTGGGCGGCAACCGCGCGCGCCACGTCGTCGAAGCGGGCGCCAACGACGATCAGATTGGCGCACACTCCGTGCAACTCGTGGAACTTCTGGTTGAAGAGAAGAATGCGATCCTGGGCGTCGTAGAGGACGAACGCCTCGGAAATGCTGTCGAGCGCATCCACCAGCTGCTGCTGGGCCTGGGCTGCCATCGTCTCGGCGGCGGCGCGGGCGCTGATGTCGCGCACGAGGGAGATATAGACGGCCGCCCCGCCCTCCTGCATCTCCGTGACAGCCAGGTCCATGGGGAAGGCCGTGCCGTCGCGCCGCCGGCCCATGATGCCGCGCGAGGAGCCGCTGCGCCCGACCGCGGACAGCAGCGCCGTGGCCGCGCCGGCGCCGTCGCCGAATCCGGCCGTGCCCGTCAGCAGGGCCGAGAAGTTCTGCCCGATGATCTCCTCGGGAGAGTGATCGAAGATGCGCTGCGCGGCCGGGTTGAACGAGCGGATCGTCCCCACCCCGTCGATGGTCAGCAACCCGTCGAAGGTATTGTTGACGACGCGCCGCATGAACGCGTCCTGATGGCGCAAGGCCAGGCCCTGGGCGAGCAGCCTTACGCTTTGGTCCTCGATGCGGCCGGTCAGGCCGACGCAATAGGTGAGCAGCGTGGCGACGATCCAGGGCGCGGTATCCACGATGACCGGAAACTGGAGCTGAGCGAGGATCGCCGCCAATTCGAGGCCAACGACAATCCCTCCCGTGCAGAGCAGCCCGATGCCCCACGACCAGACGCGGAAGCGCGATCCCGCCACAAAGACGATCAGCAACGTCACCAACGCCGCCAGCAGCTTGGGTGCGCGCTGGAGATCGCGCCCCTGCAGCAGCGAGTCGGTCGCCAGGGCTTCGACGAAAACGCCCGGCAGGGCCCGCGAGATCGGCACCGACTTGCTGTCGCCCAGTTCGGTCGCGCTGGCGCCGACGAGGATGTGATTGCCGCGCACCACGGCGGGATCGAAGTTGCCCCGCAGGACGTTGGTGAACGAGAGCTGCGGGATCGAGTCCTTGCGGATGCCGTAGTCGATGTGGAAGGGATCGAGGCGCTCGCGCTCCGCGCCGGCCAGCATGACCGGCAACCTGACGATGTAGCCGATGTTCTCCTGCCACTGATCGACGATCGGCATCTGCCGGACGACGCCGTCCGCGTCGACCGAGATGTTCAACGACGCCAGGCGGGTGCGCGCGCGGAATTGCGGCAACGGCTCCGTGTAGATGAAGTTCACGTCACCCGCCTGGTGTACCAGGTTCACGTCGCTGGTCTGGCGAGGTTGCTTGAACACCGGCAGGATCACGCGCGGGCCATAGCGGCCCAAGGCCTCGGCCAGACGCGCGTCCTCCGCCGTTGCCGATCCGGAGCTGAAGTCGATATCGAGCGCGACGTCCTCGGCGCCGGCGGCGAAAAGCCGATCGAGAAGGTCCGCATACAACGACCGCGGCCAGGGCCACACGCCGACCTGGTCGAGGCTCGCGGCATCGATCTTGACCACGACCAGACGGTCGGTCGCCTCGCTCCGGGCGACGTGGAACCGCATGTCCGAGAGCTCGTTGTCGATGAAATCGAGCCCGCCGAAGACGTGCAGCAGCGTGACCGCCACGAAGACCGCGGCGCTCTTGACGATGAATGCGGCGTACGGCTTCATGCGCGCCATCGGACCATCGGCCGCGGCCGCGCGGGCAAGGCCCGCCCTTCGGCCCGTCGCGCCGCCGCCTTACACCGTGCAGGATTGGTCAATAGCTGCGTCATGGTTGATGTCAAATTCGTGATGCGTTGGCTCGCCCGGCTGGTACGTTTGGCGCCAGCCGGAGCAACGAATATAGATATAGACTCGCTTCCCTAATCTCCGCTTTCTCCGCCGTGTCCGTGGCCGTGCCCGCAACCATGGCCGTCGCCGCCCTCGCCGGCACCGTCGCCGGGGTCACCGGGACCGGGGTCGCCGCCATCGCCGCCTTGCTCGCCGCCGCCCTCACTGCCGCCGCTCCCCTCGCCGCTGCTCTCGCCGCCCCCGCCGTCCGGCGGTTTGGCCTTTCGAGGCTGCGGCAGGTTCAATTGAGGTTCGCCCCCGCCCGTGCCCTGGCTCGAGCCATCGCCGCTCGACGGTTCGACGGGCCCGACGCCGATCGAGCTGCCGCCCGCGCCGACACGGGCGGTCTGTCCGGCTGCTATCAGCGTTCCCGCGGCATTGCCGCCCGCGGCGGTGCGCACTTCGACCGTGCCCTCGGTCACCGCGACGCTGTCGCCGAGGTAGTTCGCGTTCACCGTGAATTGGGTGCCCTTGACCAATACGACGAGATAGGGCGCGTCGACCTCGAAGCTGCGGTCCGGCCGCGATCCGATGCTGAAGAAGATCTTGCCGAGACTCTGCTGGATGACGGTCATCAGGCCCTCGTCCTGGTCGGGAGGCAGGACGAGGCGCGAATTCGGCGCCAACCTGATGTGATCCACGCCGTTGTTCAGAACGGCAACCCCATCCGAACCGGTGGCGATCTCGCTCTGCCCGGCGATCGGGGTCGCGGCCTGCAGCGGCTGCCAGCCGGTGGCGGCCTCCCCGGCCGTGCGGACACTGACCGTTCCGCGGACCTCCTCGGCCAGCCAGGCGCCGGCGCCCACCGCCGGATCGGCAGCGGCCGCCGAGCCGACAACGGCAATCGGTCCGCCGCCGGTCGACAGCACCGTCAATCCCAAAATGAATGCCGCAGGGATCGATAGAATGCGGCGCGGCGTAAAGCCGCTGAGCCTGATGGCTTGGGCCGGCCTCGCTGACATACCCTGCCTCGCGGATCCCTGATGATGCCACGCTCAGGTTTCCGAGAAAGCGGGAATGGCAGCGTCCGCTCGGCACGCGCGGAAACCCGGGCCAAGTCAGCCTAGGCCGCAATGGTAAATCATTCGTTAACCAATTCCGTTCACCACGACTGCCGGCCGCGCCCCGGTTGCGCGGAGGCATTGGCTCGCGCCTTTGTCGATGCAGGTTCTGCGTCATCTGTTCGTTGTCACGCCTACGGGCCCTGCTGCGGTCGGTCGATCGACGATGCTCAATGCCGGTGACTGCCAGGGTCGTGACCGTCGTGGTGATCGCCATGGTGATGCCAGCCTCCATGACCGTGACAGCCCCCGCCGTTGTCGCCATCTCCGCCATTTCCGCCACCATCAACGCCGCCCTGGCCCCCGCCATTCCCGATCACGACGTTGTCGCCTTCGCTTTCGCGATCGTCGCGGCCGCGCCCGTTGCCGTTGCCGCCGCGTCCGCCCCTGGCGGTCGCACTGCCGACTGATTCATCGTCCGCGCCGCCGCTGAGTGCGCCGCCGGCGCCGCTGACCGCGCCCGCCTCGACATCCCCATCGCTCAAAGGATCCTCGCTAGAATCTACGAGCGTGGATTCTTTGCCGCGGCGGCCCGCCGGAGCGGCATCGCCGGTCGGGCCGCCGGGCGTGACGGTGTCGCTGTGGGCGGCCGAGACGCTGGCGCTTCCGCCCGCGGTCACGTCGATCGAGGATCCGCCGGCGGTGGCGGAGACGCCGACGACGCCTTCGCTGACCTTGATGGCAGCGCCGGCGTCCGACACGGTCGTCGTGAATTTCGTTCCCTTTACGATCGCAACGATATACGGCGTATCCACCTCGAACTGCGGGCCCGGGCGCTTGCCGACATGGAAGAAGGCCGTTCCGATCCAGTGGATGACGCGGGTGACGGGGTCGCCGTTCTGCTGTACCGGCAGCTCGATTTCACTGCTCGGCGACAGGCGAATGTGATCGATGCCGTTGGTCAGTTCCATCCTGCCGGAGCCGTCGGTGCGCACGACGCTGCCGGGTTCGATCCGCGCACCGGTCCGCAGCGACTGCCATTGGCTGTCATCGCCAGCGCGCGGACGGCTGAAGGCGGCGCCCTTCAATTCCTGTACGACCCAGTTGCGCGTTGCCGGCGTGGCATCGGCGGCTGAGGCTTGCTTGTCGCTCTGCAGTAGTGCGGCGATGGCCAGAAGGACCATTGCTGCCGCGATCGCAAAAGAGCGCGGCAACGCTCGGCGAATTGCGGCCGCGAACGTAACCCTGATCGATTGCACAGCTGAAGCGATCATCGCCGCCATGGCACCTATCCTGGGCCGTGTCACTGCTCCGGGCGTTACAATCGAGCCTAGGTCGGGTCGGTAAACGCGCCGTAAAGGAAGATCGTTAACGCGCCGGTAATTCGTTCAGCGGGACCGGCGGCTTGGCCCGGGGCCGACCAGGGTGTAGAGACCCGTGCGGGTGCCGGGAGATCGGAAGGGGAGCGGGAGTTGACGGAAGTACGATGCGTCCTCGATGCCAAGGCCATGCTGGGCGAAAGTCCGGTGTGGTCGGCCGAAGAGCAGGCCCTCTACTGGGCAGATATAATAGGTGCGGCCCTGCACTGTCTCGACCCGGCGACCGGGCGGACGCGGACCTGGAAGATGCCGGAGTCGATCGGCTCGTTCGGCTTGCGTACCGGCGGCGGCGCGGTGGTCGCTCTCCGCAACGGGTTCCACCTGTACGATTTCGCGACCGAGCGGTTGACCTTTATAATTGATCCCGAGGCGGACATGCCGAGCAACCGCTTCAATGACGGCAAGGTCGCGCCCGACGGCCGCTTCTGGGCGGGCACCATGGATGACGATCCGCAGCGGCGGTCGCTGGGCGCGCTCTACCGCCTCGACCCCGATCATTCCTGCCATCGCATGGCCGAAGGGCTCATCGTCTCCAACGGCCTGGCCTGGAGCCCTGACGGCAAGACCATGTACCACTCAGATTCCCGGGGCCAGGTCATCAATGCCTATGACTACGACATCGGCGCCGGCTCCATCGCCAACAAGCGCGTGATCGCCCGGCCGACCGAAGAGATCGGCCGGCCCGATGGCGGCGCCACCGACATGGCCGGCTTCTATTGGAGCGCCGGCATCTCCGCCGGCGTGCTCAACCGCTGGGCGCCCGACGGCAGGCTCGATCGCCAGATCCCCCTGCCCTGCGCGGCGCCGACCATGCCCTGCTTCGGCGGGCCGGACATGAAGACGATCTTCATCACCTCGCTGCGGCAGAACGTGAGCGCAGAGAAGCTGGCGGCGAAGCCGCTCACCGGCGGCATCTTCGCGCTCGAGGTCGACGCGCCCGGCGTGCCCGTTGCGAAGTTCAAAGGTTAAGCGTCCATGAACGTCTGCATGGTCGGCTACGGGATGATGGGGCAGTGGCACTCGGAGGCGCTGAAGCGGACGGATGCGGTACTGCACAGCGTGGTCGGCCGGCGTGAAGACGCAACCCAGGAGTTCGCCGCGCGCTACGGCTACAAGAAGTGGACGGTCTCGCTCGATGAGGCGCTGGCCGACCCTGCCGTCGACGTCGTGATCATCGGCAGCCCGAGCGAGCAGCACGAGGCGCAGGCGATCCGGTGCCTCGAGGCCGGCAAGCACACGCTGATCGAGATTCCCATATCGATGAGTCTGGCGGGCGCCGAACGGGTGGTCGCCGCCGGCGAGCGCAGCGGGAATATCTACGGGCTCTGCCATCCCATGCGGTTCCGGCGCGAGCGCGAGGCGTTGCGGGCGCGAGTGCGGGCGGGCGAGGAGAAGATCCGGCACATCGCCGGGCGGTTCTTCATCAAGCGTCTCGTCAACATCGGCGCCACCGGCTATCGGCGCAGCTGGATCGACAACATCCTCTGGCACCACTTCTGCCACTTCGTCGATCTCGCCATGTTTCTGTTCGACGGCGCGCCCGTGCGCCGCGTGCAGAGCTATCTTGGTCCGTGCCACGAGACGACGGGCATTCCCATGGAATGCGTCGTGCTGGTGGAGACCGAGGCCGATCAATCCTTCATGGTGCACGGTTCCTACCACGCCACCTACCGCTTCTACGACAAGCTGATCGTCACCAACCGCGAGACCTACTTCTACGACATCCTCGCGGGTACGCTGCGCACCGAGGCCGGCCTCGACGATATCGAGGGCGAGCAGGAGAACTGCGCGCGCGTGATCTTCGACTTCATCGACGCGGTCCGGACCGGCCGCCCGCCGCTGGCCTCGGGACCGTCGGTGCTGCCGGCCATGCGGGTGCTGCAGACGGTGCAGGACGACTGGGACGCGCGCCATGGCGCGCGCTCGATACCGGGACGACCGATGACCTGAACGCATGACCGCTCCGCCGGGCGGGCATATTGGCATGGGACGGCGAGTCTACTAACCTCGCAACAGAAGCCGCAGGGCGCGCCGAGCTCAAGGGAGGAATAATCCGATGGAAACCGCACGAGCGATTATCGAGGCCGATCAGCGCCACCTGATCCATCCGCTCCACCACCCCAAGGACCACGAGCAGCCGATCCTGTTCGTCGAGGGCCGCAACGAGATGCTGATCGATTCAGACGGCAAGCAATATATCGACGGCCTGTCGAGCCTGTGGAATGTCAACATCGGCCACGGCCGCAAGGAGCTGGCGGACGCGGCCGCCGGGCAGATGGCGAAGCTGGCCTTCACCTCCGCCTATGCCGGCGCCTCCAACATCCCGTCGACGCGGCTGGCCGAGAAGATCGTGAAGCTCGCCTATCCCAGCAGCTCCGCGATCTATTTCACCACCGCTGGCGCGGAGTCGAACGAGTCGGCCTTCAAGATCGCCCGCTACGTCTGGAAGCTGAAGGGCAAGCCGGGCAAGGTGAAGGTCATCTCGCGCATCCACGGCTATCACGGCGTCACCATGGCGGCCATGAGCGCTACGGGAATGGCGTCCTATCACAAGATGTTCGGCCCGCTCATGCCCAACTTCCTGCAGGTGGCCGCACCCTATCCCTACCGCTGGCCGGGCAACGAGGATCCGGGCATCGGCGCCGCCGATGCGGTCGAGCAAGCCATCCTGAAGGAGGGTCCGGATACCGTCTGCGCCGTCATCGCCGAGCCGGTCATGGGCGCCGGCGGCGTCATCGTCCCGCCGCCAACCTATTTTCCGCGCCTGCGCGAGATCTGCGATCGGCATGACGTCCTCCTGATCGCCGACGAGGTCATCACCGGCTTCGGCCGCACCGGCCGCTGGTTCGCGCTCGGCCATTGGGGCGTGGAACCCGATATCGTGTCCTTCGCAAAGGGAGTCACCAGCGCCTATCTGCCGCTCGGCGGGGTCATCATCTCGCGGAAGGTGCATCAGACCATGCTGGGCGCGCCGCCAGACCAGAAGTTCATGCATGCGGCCACCTACTCCGGCCATCCCGCCTGCTGCGCGGTGGGCCTACGCAACGTCGAGCTGATCGAAAGCGAGAACCTGGTCGAGCGCGCGGCCATCATGGGGCGGCGGCTGCTCGCCGGCCTGGAATCGCTGCGCGATCTGCCCAACGTCGGCGAGGTGCGCGGGCTCGGCATGATGTGCGGCATCGAGCTGGTGGAAAAGAAGGAGACTCGGGCGCCCGCGATCGGACTCGGTGCGCGCGTTGCCCGAGAGGCGCTCTCGCGCGGCCTGATCTTCCGCCTGCGCGGCGGCGCGGCCGACCCGGCGATCGGCGACACCATCTGCATCGCCCCGCCGCTGACGACGCCGACGGAGACGCTCGACCGCATCGTCGACATCCTGCGCGCGTCGATCGCGGCGGCGACGAAATGAGGGCGTGTGGCTCCGCCTATCTTGCTCTTCCGCGAAACGCAGCGGCATCGAGGCGGCCCAGCTCCTGCCAGTAGCGGGCCCAGGCGCGGGTGCCGTCCTTGAGGCGCTGGAGGCGGAAGAACTCGTTGGGGGCGTGATAATCCTCGTCGGCGGTCGAGAAGGAGAAGAAGACCGTCTCGGCGCCGATCTGGCGGAAGATGAGGCCGATCGGGATCG
>JBGPEQ010000027.1:0-15239 GCA_041482855.1 Dongiaceae bacterium
CTGCCGCTGCACCGGCTATCGCAAGATCGTCGAGGCCGTGCTGTCCTTGCGCAAGCCGACGCCATCGGCCGATCCCGCGGCCGGCAAGGCCGTCGGTGCGCGTCTGGCCCGTGTCGATGGCCTCGCCAAGATCATGGGCACGGAGCGCTACGGGGCCGACGAGTGGCCCGATGGTTGCCTTCTCCTGCGCGCGGTGCGCTCGCCCCATCACCATGCCCGCTTCACCATCGGCGACCTCGCGCCCTTGCACACGAAACATCCGGGCCTCGTGCGCGTGCTGACGGCGAAAGACATTCCCGGCCAGAACCGCTACGGCATCTATCCGACCGGCAAGGACCAGCCGGCGCTCGCGGAAGGCTATGTGCGCTATCGCGGCGAAGCGGTGGCGGCGCTGGTCGGCGATGATGCGACCATCGCCAACATCCGCGACAGCGAGTTGCCGATCCGATGGGAACCGCTGCCGCCGCTGTCGCTCGAAGCGGCGTTGGCAAGCGGCGCGCCTCACCTGCATGAGGCTTCGCCCGGCAACATCCTGGTCAAGGGCCGGGTTGCGCGCGGCGATGTGGTGGCGGCGCTGGCGCAGTCGGCGGCCACGGCGGAATTCACCGCCGAAACCGCGTTCGTCGAGCACGCTTACATCGAGCCGGAGGCCGGCTATGCGCGGCGCGTCGGCGACCGCATGGAGATCTTCGCGACTACGCAGACGCCCTATATGGATCGCGACGAGCTGGCGCTCATCCTCGGCCTGAAGCCGGAGCAGGTGCGCATCATCCCCAGCGCCTGCGGCGGCGGCTTCGGCGGCAAGCTCGATCTGTCGCTGCAGCCGCTGATCGCGACCGCTGCTTGGCTCCTGAACCAACCCGTGCGCTGCGTCTATACGCGCCCGGAGTCGATGGCCTCCACCACCAAGCGCCATCCCGCCCGCATGACCGCGACAGCGGGCGCCGACGCCGAGGGTCGACTCACCGGCGTGCGGTTCCACGGCGACTTCAATACCGGCGCCTATGCCTCGTGGGGGCCGACAGTCGCCAACCGCGTGCCGGTCCATGCAACGGGCCCGTACGAAGTGAAAGCCGCGCTCTGCACCTCGCGCGCCATCTACACGAACGATCCACCCGCCGGCGCCTTCCGCGGCTTCGGCGTGCCGCAGGCGGCGATCGTGCACGAGGCGCTGATGGACATGTTGGCCGAGAAGCTCGGCATCGACGCGCTGGAGTTCCGCCACCGCAACGCGCTCAAGGCCGGGTCTACGACCGCGACGGGGCACAAGCTGGCGGCGAGCGCCGGGCTGCAGGCTTGTTTGGAGGCACTCCGTCCCCATTGGCGCCCGCTGCGCGCCGAGGCCGAGGCGTTTAACGGAGGCTCGGCAATCGTGAAGCGCGGCGTCGGCATCGGCGCCATGTGGTACGGCATCGGCAACACCTCGCTGTCGAACCCGTCGGCGATGGAGATGGGTATCGCGCGCGACGGAAAAGTGCTGCTGTTCAGCGGCGCCGTCGATATCGGCCAGGGCTCCAACACGGTGATGGCGCAGATCGCCGCCGACGCCCTGGGTGTGCCGGTGAGCATGGTCGATCTCGTGACGGGCGATACCGACCTCACCCTCGACGCCGGCAAGACCTCGGCCTCGCGCCAGACCTTCGTGTCCGGCAATGCCGCCAAGGCGGCGGGCGAGGAGCTGCGTCGCCAGATCCTGCGCATGGGCAATGTCGGCGACGCCGCCGCGCTGACGATCGTGGGCGGACGCGTGGTGCTGCGCGATAGCGGGGCAGAGCGCGTGCTCGATCTCGCGGCCATGCTGGACGTGAGGAAAGGCTGCGTGCTGTTCGGCACCGGCCGCTACGATCCGAAGACCACGCCGCTCGATGCCGACGGACAGGGTATACCTTACGAGACATACGCCTTCGCGGCGCAGCTCGCGGTCGTCGAGGTCGATACCGAGTTGGGCACGGTGAAAGTGCGCAAGATCGTGGCCGCCCATGACGTCGGGCGGGCCGTCAATCCGACCCTGGTCGAAGGCCAGATACACGGCGGCATCGCACAGGGGCTGGGCCTGGCGCTCATGGAGGAATATGTGCCGGGGCGCACGGAAAACCTGCACGATTACCTGATCCCGACCTTCGGCGACGTGCCGGAGATCGAGTGCATCCTGATCGAGGACCGCGAGCCCGCCGGCCCCTACGGCGCCAAGGGCATCGGCGAGCCGGCGCTCGTTCCCACCGCGCCCGCCATCCTCGGCGCCATCCATCATGCGACCGGTGTGCGCATAACCCGCGTGCCCGCGACGCCCGACCGCGTACGGGCTGCGATCAAGAGCAAGAAAGAATGAACCGCAGAGACGCAGAGACGCAGAGAAGGCGTAGGGGCGGCCCCGCGTGGCCGCCCGCCTTCGGGGCGACCACATGGGGTCGCCCCTACATTCCTCTGCGCCTCTGCGTCTCTGCGGTTCAATTGTTGCTGTCATGACGGACCCGAATCCCGATCCCGTCGCCTCGACCGATACGCCGGAGGAATCCGCGCTGGTGGCGGCGAGGGCCAAGGGCGAGGGGGTCGTGGTGTGCGATGCCTGCCCGGTGCTGTGCCGGATCCGGCCGGGCAAGACCGGGGCCTGCGACCGCTACGGCAATATCGCGGGCAAGCTGGCGCGGCTCGATCCCTTCGTCGTGGCCCAACGCACCATCGATCAGGAAGGCCGCATGGTGCCGTTTCTCGGCGCTCCCTGGAACGGCGAGGTCGTGCCGGACGGCGGCACCTTCGTCACGGGCATCGGGGCGGGCACCACCTATCCCGACTACAAGCCGGCGCCGTTCATCGTGTCGTCGGCGGTCGACGGCGTCGACATGATCACGGTGGTGACAGAGGGAATATTCTCCTACTGCGGCGTCAAGGCCAAGATCGACACCGACCGCTATGTCGGGCCGGAGCAGGCGGCGGTGCGCGTCAAAGGCGAGCAGGTCGGCCACGTCACCACCGCCGAATACGGCTCGCAGATGCTGTCGCTGGGCGGCGTCCGCCACCTGACCGGCGGAAGCAAGAAGGAGGGCACGGTCACCTGCGAGACGCTGCTCACGCTCTGCAACAAGGGGGCGGTCGAGATGAGCGTCGACGGCGGCGCCGCGCTCACCATCCAGGCCGGCCGGCCGCCGGTCATCAACGGCACCGCCGAGGAGCGCATGCGCGTCGGCTGCGGCTCCGCCACCATCGGCATCTTCGCCAAGCAATGGCAGGGTCATGCCGACGAGGTCATCGTCGTCGACGACCACATCACGGGCGTGCTGACCGAGCACCAGGCCGGCCGCTTCCTCGACATGCGCCCCGCCGGCATCCGCGTGCGCGGCCGCAAATCGACGCCCGGCCGCTACTTCCAGGTCGCCAACCCCGGCACCGGCTGGGGCGGCACGGACATCAGGGATCCGCTGGCGATCATCGAGAAGATCGATCCGAAGGCGGCCTGGCCGGGCCTTCGCCTGCTCATGGTCTCCACCACCGGCGAGCATGCCGCCTGGTTCGTGCTGGACGAGGCGTTGCGGCCGCAGCCGGCGCAGATGCCGGCGGCCATCGAACGGGTGGTGAACCGCATCGGCGAGAACTGCGAGCCGGCGCTCTCGACGATCCTGTTCATGGCCGGCGCCGGCGGCAGCTTGCGCGCTGGTGTGACCGAGAATCCGGTCCAATTGACGCGCTCCGTCCGTCGCGCCCTGACCCGCGTGACCTCCGGCGGCGCCCCGGTTTTCATTTGGCCGGGCGGTGGAATCACCTATATGGTCGACGTCACCACCATGCCCGACAATTCCTTCGGCTACGTGCCCACGCCGGCGATCGTCGGCCCGATCGAGTTCACGATGACGCGCGCCAGCTACGGGGCGCTCGGGGGGCATATGGATTGCATCCAGCCGGTGGAGTCGATCCGTACGGTCGAGCGCGTGAAGGCGATCCCCTGGTCGCCCGCCAACCCCTGGCCGCTGAAGCCGCCGGCGGGCGAGGCCTGATGACGGTCCAGGCTTCCCTCCTGCCCGGTGGCCGCCGACTCCATCTCAATCACGGACCGATCGACGCCGTCATCGAAGGCTGGGGCGAGCCGCGCGAGGTGCGGGCGGCCTACGACCAGGCGACCGCGGCCTTCCACGACGTGCTGCCGACGCTGGTGAAGGAGCTGACCATCCTGCGCTGGCCGCTCAGCGAAACGGCGCCAGCGTTGCAGGGGGCGGTGGCGCGGCGGATGCTCGCGGCCTGCTGGCCGTTCCGCAACAGCTTCATCACGCCGATGGCGGCGGTGGCCGGCGCCGTCGCCGATCACGTGCTGGCGGCGATGCTGGTCGGGCGCACGCTGAGCCGGGCCTATGTGAACGACGGCGGCGATATCGCCTTCCATCTGGAGGCGAAAGAACGGCTCACCTGCGGCGTCATCGGCAACGTGCTGGCCCCGGCCATCGACGGCAAGATCGAGCTGACCTGCGACCTGCCCGTGCGCGGCATCGCCACCTCGGGCGCCGCCACCAAGGGCGTGGGCGGCCGCAGCTTCTCGCTCGGCATCGCCGATGCGGTGACGGTGCTGGCGCGCGATGCCGCCGCGGCCGACGCCGCCGCCACCGTCATCGGCAACGCCGTCGATCTGCCGGGCCATACCTCGATCATCCGCCGCCCGGCCTCCGACATCGATCCCGACAGCGACCTCGGCGGCCGCCAGGTGACCCTGGCGGTCGGCACGCTGGCGCCGACGGAGATCGATATCGCGCTGACGGCCGGGCTGGCCGAGGCGGAACGGCAGCGGCAGGCCGGGCTGATCTATGGCGCCGTGCTGACCTTGCAGGGCCGATTCCTCGTCTGCGGCGACAGGTCGAAGCTGATGCAGGCGGCTTAGGCGCTCACCAGAGACGCGGGATCACCGCCGTGCGTCCTTCGAGACGGCCGCTTCGCGGCCTCCTCAGGATGAGGTGCATTGTTTCTGCCATTCCCAATCCTCCTCATCCTGAGGAGCGCGCGGCAGCGCGCGTCGCGAAGGACGCGAGATCGCAATGCAGCTTTACTGAAGTTCGCTGGTGAGTCTGGAGAACTAAGCGACCTGCGCCTGTGCCGTCGCCTCTGGGGCTACAACGGCGGCCTGGCGCGGCAGCCAGATCGTGAAGACGGTGCCGACATCGACCGTGCTCTCGACGTCGATGGTGCCGCCATGCTGCTCGACGATCTGGCGCACCGTCGGCAGGCCGAGGCCGACGCCGAAGCTCTTGGTGGTGAACAGCGGCTCGAAGATCTTGGGCAGGCAGTCCTGGGGAATGCCCGGGCCGTTGTCGCTGACCGACAGCCGGACATGGGGGCCGGCGGCCTCGGTGCGCACGGTGATCGTGCGCTGGCGGTCGTCGGCCGGCGTCCAGCCGGCGTCGGCCAGCGCCTGCGCCGCATTGTCGACCAGGTTCACGATGATCTGCCGGAAGCGCTCGCGATCGAGCGCGACCTCGCCGTCGAACAGGAACTCGCGTTGCACGGTCACGCTGGCCGGCACGGAGATCTCGGCCAGCGTCTCGCCCAGCCAGCCGTCGAGCCCGATCGGTTCGCGCGTCAGTTCGCGCACGCGCGTGAAGTCGAGGATGTCGTCGATGATGCGCGCGCAGCGATCGACGTTGCGGTCGACGCGGTCGACCGCCCGTTCGACGCCCATGGCCTTGCCGACGGTCAGCTGGCGTACCAACGCCATGGAGTTGCGGATGGCGCTCAGCGGGTTGCGCAGTTCGTGGCTCACGGTGCCCGCCACCTGGCCCAGCATCGACAGGCGCTCCTGGCGGGCCAACCGCTCGGTCGCAGCCTTCAGCTCGTCGAGCGTCTTCTGCAGCTGCAGCTCGGTTTCCTTGCGCTCGCTGATGTCGGTGCGGATGCCGACGACGCCGCCCTCGCCGGTGCGGCGCTCGCTCACGAGTATCCAGCGGCCGTCGCCGAGCTGCTGCTCGCTCGTGCTTTGGTCGGAAAGGTGGATTCGCACGCGCTCGGCCAGCCATTGCTCCTCGCGGCCGACCGCTTCCGGCACCTGGCCGCGCGCCACGTCGGTGCGGATGAGGTCCTCGAACTTCGTGCCGGCGACGTTGAGATCGCGGGTCTCCGGATACATCTTGCGATAATTCTCGTTGCACATCACCAGGCGGTCGTCGCCGTCATAGAGCACGAAGCCGCCGTTCATGCTCTCGATGGCGTCGTGCAGGCGGCTCTGCGCGGTGGCTTCGCTCGCCTTGAGCGCGGCGATCAGGCGCAGGCGCTCGGCCTCGGCGGTGGCCATGACCTTCTGCATGCGGTGCCCGTACACGACCACCAGGATGACGACCACGAAGATGACGCCGCCGATCAGGTACTCGAAGCGGCCGAGATTCCCGGCATCGCCCAATTGCGCCTGGAAATTGTCGGATTGAATGCCGCGGATGACCGTTTCTGACTTGGCGATCTCGTCGAGCACCTCGCCGAAGGCGCGGTCCATGGTCGCGTTGTAGCGCGCGGCCTGGTCCGGTTGGCCGTTCTTGACGTAGACGAAGATAAGATCGGTCGTCGACGTCATGGTGTCCATGGCCGAATTGATCTCGTAGAGCGAGGAGATCAGCGAGCGCACCTCCGGCGTCGCCGGCTTGGTGACCAGCTCCTGGCGGAGTTGGACGAGTGCGGTCTCGAATTTGGCGAGCGCTTCGTCGCGCCGCACTTTTTCCTTGTCGGCGTCGTGGCTATCGAAGACGTCGTTGCCGGGGGCGTTGACGTCCTGGGCCAGCTGCGCCAGCTCGAGCAGGCGGGAATGACGCTGCGCCCATTCCTGGTTGACGGCGACCGACTCCTGATAGATTTCCCGCACGGAGTGGTTGAGATAGAGGCTGCCGCAGATCGTGAGCGTGACGATGGCCGCGAGCACGTAATAGAGCAAATGCCACTTCGGCCGGCGCTCGCGGGTTTCGGGCCGCAACTTCACGCTACTCTCCCCCACCTGAGGAATCCGCTCGATCCGCCAGTGCGGACGATGTCGGCAGTTTGTTTCGAATTCGGTTAACGAACATTGAAGGCGGAGTCGGCGGTTTCCAAGCACTCGCCGTCCTGGCAATAATTCGCTAAGAAAGATTACCGGAATTCGTCCGGCCGCAGGAGGCGTGGCAGCACGATGTCGCTCGTCGAAGTCCGCAAATTCGCGACGGTGGTCGAAGAGGTGTTCCACGAGGGCGGCCCGCCGGCCGCCCGGCCGCTGAAGCAAGGCGCCTGCCTCGCCGTCATCCGCAATCCCTATGCCGGCCGCTATGTTCCGGACATCCTGCCGCTGATGAAGGATCTGGAGCCGCTCGGCCTCGAGATGGCCAGGCGCCTGATCGCCGCCCTCGGCGTCGCCCCGAAGGAGATCGAGGCCTATGGCAAGGGCGCCATCGTCGGCAGCGCCGGCGAGCTGGAGCATGGCGCGCTCTGGCATGCGCCCGGCGGCTACGGCATGCGCCAAGTGCTGGGCGGCACCAAGGCGATCGTGCCCTCGAGCAAGAAGGTGGGCGGCCCCGGCGCGCGCCTGGACGTGCCGCTCGCCCACATCAACGCCGCCTATGTGCGCAGCCATTTCGGTGCTATGGAGCTCGGCCTGCCCGATGCGCCGAAGGCGGACGAGATCGTCTACATCCTGACCATGAGCACGGGCCCGCGCATCCACGCCCGCGCCGGCGGCCTGCAGGCGAGCGAGATCAAGGGAGAGGACGGCCTCAGATGAAGGCGAAGATCCGCAAGCTGATCGTGAGCGTCGAGGAAACCCGGCAGGAGATGGGCAAGGCGGTGGAGCCGCCGACGCGCAAGGCCGCCGCCGTCGCCGTCATCGAGAACCCGTTCGCCGGCCAGTATGTGCAGGACCTGAAGCCGCTCATGGAAATCGGCGAGGAGCTGGGCGACCTCCTGACGCGGCGCTGCGTGGCCGCTCTCGGCATCGAAGGCGGCCGGGCCGAGAGCTATGGAAAGGCCGCCATCGTCGGCGAGAAGGGCGAGCTGGAGCATGCCGCCGCCATCCTCCACCCGCAGATGGGAAAGCCCGTGCGCGCCGTGCTGACCAAGGGCGCGGCCCTCATCCCCTCGGCCAAGAAGCTGGGCGGCCCGGGCACGCCGATCGACGTGCCGTTGGGGCACAAGGACGCCGCCTTCGTGCGCAGCCATTTCGACGCCATCGAGGTCCGCATCGCCGACGCCCCGCGCGCCAACGAGATCCTCGTCGCCATCGCCGTCACCGACAGCGGCCGCCCGCTCCCCCGCATCGGCGGCCTGCAGAAGCAGGAGATCAAGGGGGAGGACGGACTGCGGTGATGAGGTCGGCGATCATTTCTTGCCGGCGGCGACGATACGGCGTACATTTGCTTACATTGTAAGTCTCTTGCCCCGGGACATCGCATGGCGAAAGCTGCAACGTTGTCGACCCGGATACCGCCAGGACTCAAGGCCGGCTTGACCGACTTTGCGGAGATGACCGACCGGCCGATCGCTTGGCACGTAAACCAGGCGCTTGCGCAGTATGTCGAACTCAATCGCTGGCAGGTAAAAGCGATCAAGAAGGGCTTGGCGTCGGCCAAGGCCGGACGTCTGATCCCTCATGATGAAGTCGTCGCCTGGGTCGAGAGCTGGGGGACCGATAACGAACTGTCGAAGCCGACGTGGAAGAAATCTGGCAAGTCCGCTGGACGCCGGAAGCGCTAGACGACCTTGGATCGCTGCGCGACTTCATCGCGGCACGCAATCCGGTCGCGGCGGCGGGCGTCCTTGCGCGAATCTTCGAGACCGCGACGCGTTTAGCTCGCTTCCCACGCATCGGGCATCACGGCCGTGTCCCCGGCACGCGCGAATTTGTCGTTTCGCGTACGCCGTATTTCCTGATCTATCGCGTAGACGAGCCGGCCGTCGACATTCTTCGTATCATGCACGGCGCGCGGCAGTGGCCGCCGGAATGAGAATCGCACCATTTGCTTGACATCGGCAACCGTCATGGAAGCGGGCGGGCGTGCCGTCAGGCGGCAGCGGCATCCTACTGGTGAATCATCACAACATATCGCGGCGGTTTTGAGGTGCGAAGGAAGGCGACCACAGATTAACGCAGATAAGAAGGGATGAACGCCGATGGGCGGAGCACGCACAACCGCATCTGCGTTCATCTGTGGTCATCCTTCTTTTTGGCCCGACTGCTCGCTGTCGCTAGAATCGCCGCAGCTCGTTCGGGGCGAACACGCGACCGGGTGTGGCAAAAGGATGGCCTTCCACCAGCTCGAACCAGGGACCGAGCCGCGGATCGAGCGTGTTGCGCAAGACATGAACGTCGCGCGCCGGCATGCTGCTCTGGGCCAGCAGCGCTAGCCTGCGGCCGTTCGCAGGGTCGACGGCGAGGTCGAGGATGATGACCGCGTGGCCGGGCGAACCCGGATGGATGAAGACGTCGCCGATGGCGGCGTCGGCCAGGCCGTCGATCGGCCGCAGTTCGTGGGCCAGTGAGCGCGTGCTGGCGAAGGCGTAGACGATGTCGAGCCAGCGGCGCAGGCTGGCGTGAGTCAGATCCTGCGGCCGCCCGCTCTGCCAGGCGATGCGCTCGCCGGCGAGCGTGGGCGTCAAGCCTTCGGCAAAGGCCTCGAAGCGGTAGCGTCCGCCCGGATACAGCTCGAACCCGATCAGGCCGGTGAGCCGGCGGCTGAACATATACTCGGCCCTGAGGCGCATCACCGCGTCGGCGCATTGCTGGAGATCGCTGCGGCCGACATCGATGTCGACCACGGCCGCGACGGTGCCGTGGTCGGCGACCGGCCGGCCGTCATGGAGGGCGACTTCGCTACTCGCCGGCTTCAGCGGGAGATGGCGCAGCCAGTCGCCGAAGCTGCCGGGCATGGCGGCGACGCGCTGGAAGCCCTCGGGAACCGCAAAGCTGTCGGCAATCGTGCGGGCGGCATCGCCATCCAGCCACGCGTAGGCCGGCTGCGCCCGGGCTTCGCCAGCGGTTAGCAGGGCCGTGGCGGCCGCGAATACGACGGCGAGCGCGGTCTGCTGCCGGCTCATGTCAGTGCTTGCGCGCCTGCACCACGTTGGCGAGAACGGTGGTCTCGCCGAGCGCCCGGCACGCCTCGAGCCGGTGCAGGCCGCTCACCAGCACGTAACGCTCCTTGTCGGCCCGCACCAGGATCGGCGTCTGCTGGCCGATATCGGCGATGCTCACGGCGATCTCCTCGAGCTTCTTCGGATCGAGCGGCTGGCGCAGCGCCGCCGGAATGTAGATCTCGGCGATCTTGATGGCGGTTGCCCTCATCAGGTGCTGTTCAGCCATGGCTCTCTCCTGGCGGCTTCGAGGCCCTCAGCGAAAAGGCGAGCGGGATGCGCGGATAGCCGTCCGGCAGCCGGTACATGCGGTCACCGGTGGGGGTCATCTTCGGAAACATGTACCAGGGCACGGCCTCATGCTCATGCAGGAAGTCGATCCGCAGTCCGTGATCGATGAGGCCGCAGACGATATCCGAAAGCGGGTGGTTCCAATTGTAGCCGCGCGTATGCGCAAAGACGGCGTCGTCGCCCGTATACGTGCCGGCAACATCATAGCCGATCGGGTCGTCCGGGGCCGAACGCCAGGGATAGTGGCAGTAGAGCCGTGCACCCTCCTGCTCCAGCATCATCGCGGAAGGATGGGCCTCCGCCAGATAGAAGAAGCCGCCCGGCGACAGGAATTGTGCCACGATCGTGGTCCATCGCCGGATGTCGTGCAGCCAGCAGATGGCGCCCCAGCTCGAATAGACGACGTCGAAGGCCTCAGGCAGCGCGGCGCGCGCATCATACACATTGGACTGGACGAAGCGACCGGCAAGGCCGGCCTCTTGCGCCAGCCGGTGCGCGGTTTCGATTGCCGGCTGGGAGAAATCCAGGCCGGTCACGATGGCGCCGCGGCGGGCCAACGACAGCGTGTCGAGCTCGAAATGGCACTGCAGGTGCAGCAGCCGCTTGCCCCTGACATCGCCGATCTCGCCCGCCTCTATCGGCCCCAGCACATCGCCGCCGCGCCGGAACGCCTCCACGGCATAGAACCCCGTGCGGTCGGCCCGATGGACCGGTACGCGTTCGTCCCAGTTCCGGCGGTTGGTTTCGGTCGCGGCGTCGATGGCAGAAGTCATGGGCGCAATGTCGGCTGACGCGGCCATCGTCGTCAACGATGCACATCGCGCGAATCTAACCCAATACCTCCGCCACCTTCTCCGCCGGCGGGGTGTTGCGGCTCCTGCCGACGCGGACCTGGCCGTCGATGATGACCATGCCGATGCCGGGGAGGTCGCCCTTGCGCACGCTGTCGAGCAGGTCCTTCCCGGCCGTATGCTGGGCCCGGTCCATGATGACGAAGTCGGCGGCGCGGCCGGGCTCGATGATCCCGCTGTCGAGCTTGCGCTGCCGGGCCGTGTTGCCGGTGGCGAAGCAGAACGCCAGTTCGGCCGGCACCTCGCCGAGCGCGCTCAGCATGGCGATCATGCGGAGTATGCCGAGCGGTTGAACGCCCGAGCCGGCCGGCGAGTCCGTCCCCAATATCACGCGTTCCAGCTGGTTCAGCTCGCGCGCGGTGCGGAGCGCGTAAAGCGCGGCGGCTTCGTTGCCGTTGTGGACGATCTCGATCGAGCGTGCGCATTGCTCGCAGAGCGCGCGGATCTGGTCGAGCGGGAGCGCGGTGTGGCCGCCGTTGATGTGGCCGATGACGTCGGCGTCGGCCTCCAGCACCACGTCCTTGTCGATGAGGCCGGAGCCGGGGATCGAGGGGCCGCCGGTATGGATCGTGCTCTGGATGCCGTATTTGCGCGCCCAGGCCACCATCGCCTTCGCCTCCTTGCCGGTCTTGACGCCGCCGAGGCCGACCTCGCCCAAGAGTTTCACGCCGGCCTCGGCCAGCTCCTTGAAGTCGCTCTCGACCATGCCCTTCTCGATCACCGGCGCGCCGGCGAGCACCTTGACGCCGCCGGGCCGGAAGGCGTCGAAAGAGCGCTGCGCCGTGATGGCCAGCGCCTTCACGCCGATCACGTCCCTGGGACGCCCGGGCAAGTGTACCTCGCCGGCCGAGATCATGGTGGTGACGCCGCCGTTCAAGTAGCTGTCGATCCAGTTCATCTGCTGCTGGCGCGGCGTCCAGTCGCCGAACACCGGGTGGACGTGGCTGTCGATGAGGCCGGGCGCCACGGTCGTGCCCTTGGCGCTCACGACCGTCTTGGCGCCGCCGACGTCGAGGTCCTTGAGCTTGCCGACCGCGAGGATGCGGCCGCCGTCGCAGAGGATGGCGTCGGCATCGAGGATCGGTTGGCGCAGGTCGCCCGACAGCAAGAGGCCGATATCCCTGATGACCAGCTTGCCCGCGGGGGCAGCAGCGGCTTGCGGTGTGGCCATGGCACTCCCTTTCCTCTCCCGCTGTTCGGCCGAACGTTAACAGTTTCGCCCGGGCAGACAAGCGACGGGAGAGATTCAGGCACGGCAATCGCAGGAACCGCCAAATCCCTCACCTGTCATTCCCGCGCAAGCGGGAATCCAGGGCAACCGCAACGTCGCTCGTCCTGGACCCCCGCTTTCGCGGGGGTGACAATTAGAGAGTTTCTTGGTCGCTCCTTGCCTGAAGAACTTGGGGGATGGAGATGTTAACCTTAGTTGAGTGGATATTTACTGTGTTCATCAATACTTGATCGCTTCAAAATAGAGAAGAATCAGAGTATCATTTGCGAGAAATCCCGCCGAACACGGGTCGCAACAGAGCGGCGGGAGCGAGTGGGAGGGAGCCATGTTCGCCGTCGCATCGGGACAAGTCCGCGATCACGCGGGCGCAATGCTGGAGGCCTCGTTTGCCGGAGCCGTGCCCCGGCGGTCGGTGGGCTCCGCCATCAGGCACGGCCTCGTCGTCGGCGCGGCCGCGACGGTCCTGCAGGTCGTGTTGCTGCTCGCCCTGCTCTACGCCTGCGGCGTCATCGCGACGTAGGGGCCAGCGGACGGATCGGTGTCGATCCCTTCTGATCTGCGTTAATCTGCGGTCCCCATTTCGGTGGACCGCTGTGCCGCTGTGCTTCGATAACCCTTGGGCTGCCGCAGCGCCGCGCGCTCCAGGAGTGGGCGCGTGACCCGCCCGCTGCTCGTCATCGATGGCGACTCCTTCGCCCACCGCGCCTACCACGCCCTGCCGAAGACGATCCGCCGGCGGGGCGACAAGGGCGCTGGCGCCATCGTCGGCTTCGCGAATTTCCTGCTGCGGCTCTACGCCGACGAGCGGCCGCGCGCCGCGCTCGCCGCCTGGGACACGCTGGAGACGCCGACCTGGCGCCAGCAGGCGCTGCCGGAATACCAGGGCGGCCGCCGCTTCGACGCCGAGCTGGTGGAGCAGCT
This sequence comes from Dongiaceae bacterium, assembly GCA_041482855.1. Taxonomy (GTDB): domain Bacteria; phylum Pseudomonadota; class Alphaproteobacteria; order Dongiales; family Dongiaceae; genus JBGPEQ01. Next base: position 13,348 of record JBGPEQ010000027.1, read on the forward strand.
CCACGTCCTGCCGCGGTTCGTCCTCGCCTGCGGATTCGCCTGCGCGAAGGCGCCCGGCTACGAGGCCGACGACTTCCTCGCCGCCGCCGCGGCGGGCGAGGAGGCGCGCGGCGGCACCGCGATCGTCGCGAGCGGCGACCGCGATGCCTTCCAGCTCGCCTCGGAGGCGACGACGATCCTCCAGCCCGTGCGCGCCGGCGAGATGGCGCGCATCGGCCCGGCTGAAGTGCGCGAGCGCTACGGCGTCGAGCCCCGGCAGGTGCCCGATTTCATCGCCCTGCGCGGCGATCCCGCGGACAAGATCCCCGGCGCCAAGGGCGTGGGTGCCAAGGGCGCCGCCAGCCTGCTGCAGAAGTACGGCACGCTCGAGGCCGCCCTCGCCGACAGCAAACTGGCCGGGCAGGCGGAGCCGCTGCGCCTCTACCGCGAGATCGCCACGATGAACGCCGCCGCCCCGCTCCCGCCGCTTCCCGACCAGACTCCGAACTGGGCCGCCGCCGCCGCCCTCGCGCGCGACTGGGAGCTCAGCAGGCTTGCCGATCGCCTCGCGGAGCTGGCGAAATCCGGCCCGTAGGGGCGACCGGCAGAGCTTGCCCCCTCCAGGAAGTTCCGCTCTTTGCCCGTGTCTCCCCGCCTGTCACCCCGGCGAAAGCCGGGGTCCATATTCCAGATGCCGGAGTTTAAGGCTTTCGCCGGGGTGACATCGAGGTGTCTCTCACCCGGCGCTCACAGGCGGCAGGAGGAGGTCGGGCACGCGCTTGAGGTCGGGAAGTTCCTCGTAGGGCAGCCAATCCGGGTTGCCCTTCTCGCGTAGGCGGTTGATCCAGATCGCCCGGATCCCCAGCTCATGGCAGGCCTGCATGTCCAGGACCATGCTCATGGCGACGTGGACGGTCTCGTCCTTCGAAACGCCCATGGTGCGATGGGCATGCTCGAAGATCTGCCGCGACGGCTTATAGGCCTGCGCCTGCTCCGCGGTGATGACGTAGTCGATGGGCACCCCGATCTTCCGGACATTGTGGACGATCAGGTCGTCATCCGAGTTCGTGACGATGGCGAGCTTGTAGCGCTCGCGAAGCCGGCGCAGCACGCCGGGAACCTCCGGGTGCGGACCCATGGAAACGATCGATGTCGCGAGCCTTTCGACGTCCTCCTCCGAAGGCGCCAGGCGATGCTCCATCAGGGCGCTGCGGAAGGCGATCCTGAGAATGGATTTGTACAGCCGGTGCGGCTTCTCCCGCGTCAAGCCGTGGGAGAACCTCGAAAACGTGTCGAGAATGGCGCTCGCTTCCTTCGAGTCGCTCCGGCCATGGGACGACAGAATCCGCCCTATTTCGCGCAACAGCACCTCGCGCCACTGCACGAGCGTGCCGTAGCAGTCGAAGGTGATGATCTTCGGAACGGGGTCCAGGCTGAACATGGCTGCTTCTACAACGGTTGAAGCCGGTCAGACACCGAATTTCTCGAAAGCCACGAGCAGGGGCGGGAGGCGGCGTAGGGGCGAGCGGCGCTCGCCCTTCTTTCCACCGCGCCGGCTGCCCGCAATCCACTGGTCTCGATCGGGTGCCCTTGCCTATAGTGCTGCGATGCCCCACGACGCGATCGTCGTCCTTCGCGAAGCTCTTGCCGCGAGCGAACGCCTGCACGGAAGGGCCACACTCCGACCCCGATATCTCATTCATTGTCATTCCCGCGAAAGCGGGAATCCAGGGTGGCCGCTCCGTCGCCAGCCCTGGACCCCCGCTTTCGCGCTACGGTATGCACACAAGTATGCGATTCGTATCAAAGGCTTGCAGGAGAATTGGGATCAGCGACGTGCGTCCTTCGACAAGCTCAGGATGAGGTTCTTTCTTCGTGCCACCAAGATTTCCCCTCATCCTGAGCTTGTCGAA
>JBGPEQ010000028.1:0-15142 GCA_041482855.1 Dongiaceae bacterium
CTCCCTTGCTTGCCGGAGCAGCGCCGGAATGATCTCGCGATAGGCCGCCCACAGGCCGTCATAGGCCGGCGGCATGTCGGCCTTCAGGTCCGCATGGAGTGCCGGGAGCGCGTGGTAGGGCACCATCGGGAACATGTGGTGTTCGACGTGATAGTTCATGTTCCAGTAGAGAAAGCGGAACAGCGGATTCATGTAGACGGTGCGGCTGTTCAAGCGGTGATCGAGCACGTCTTCGGCCAGCCCGGCATGCTGGGTGAGGCCGAAGACGATCAGCAGCCAGCCGCCGTAGAAGCTGGGCAAGCCTACGAGCATCGCCGGCAGCAACGTGCCCCAATACAAGCAGGCCGCGATGATGGCCGCGTAGACGAGGATCCAGACGCGTGCGACGACGTAGACTTTGCCGCGCTCCGTTTCCGGGATGTACGTCGCCTCATCGGCGGCGAGCCTTCCGGTCGTGTGGAGCAGCAGCTTGCCGAAGAAGGCGATGCCGCTCTTGAGGGCGAAGAAGTTGAGGACAATGCCAAGGAAATTGGGCGGCCGCGGCACGGCGATCTCGGGGTCGCGGCCGACGATGATGGTGTCGGTGTGATGGCGGGTGTGGCTCCAGCGCCAGACCGTCGGCTCGCGCAGGACCATGAAACAGGCGATCTGATAGACCGCGTCGTTCATCCAGCGCGTTCGAAAGGCGGTGCCATGGCCGCACTCGTGCCAGCGGGAATCCGAGGAGGAACCGTAGAGCACGCCATAGGCGACGAAGAACGGCAGGGACCACCAGCTGCCCCAGAAGTAGACGGCCAGCCCGCCGGTAAGGCCAAGCGCGGCAAACCAGATCAGCGTGTCGCGGATGGCTGGGCCGTCCCGCCGCTGCATCAGCTCTTTCAGGCGCTTGCGCGGGATCGGGGTGCGGTACCAGTCGGCACCGGCCAGCCCGTGCTCTACCGCCCGCCGGCCCTCGCCGCCGGTCAGGCTGTAGTCGCGTCGCGCAGTCTCCGCCGGCATGCCCGCCTATTCCTCGCGATCCCCGAGAAACCGGATGCCCGGCACCATAGCACTTGCCTGCCGGGTCGTCAGCGTCACCGAAGTCATTGAATATTGCGCCAGCGCCTGGACCAGGGCGCAACCGTCGAAGCCGGCATATGGCTCTGCCGGCCGAACCCCATATCTCCGCGATTCTTTGACAGCGGCGAGTTTTGTTGCTACGATGTTCTGGTCGAAGGGCACCTGCTCGACGGCTCGATTTTTGACATCGTGAATTAGGCCGAACGCCGGCCACACCTTCCCGCCTGTCGCCGGCCCCACTCGGCGGCGCCCAACTCCGTTAACCTTTTGCGTAAGGTTGTTTCGAACTTTCGGCGATGGATGTTCTCCCCGTGCCAACCACCCTCGTCCCGCTGGACATAGGGTCGATCGCTTGGATTCTATTGGTCGCAAGGTCGAGTCCATGCGGTCGCCCCCTTCGGCGGTGCCGGCGGCACCAGGGTGCCCCCCAACCATCCGACCATTCCCCGCTGGACATGGGGTCCATCCGCGCGAATCTCGAACAAGCCTGGCGCCGACGGTAAATGACAACAGGGACCGGCGATCCCGTCGGCTGACACCCTCGATCGCGCAAAGTAGCCCCTGGCATGTCGACCGCTTTCGCGGCACTTTAGATGCTCTTGAGCGGCCGGCGGCATCTCGCCCGTCTGAAGAACGCGGGAGCCGCCAAACGGGAGGAGCAGCATGTCGTACCGTCTGCCCTGAATTTCCCACCGCCTTGGCCTGCGCGCGCGACGGGCGGGGCGCCGGCCGCTTGGCGATTGCCCCGGCAACGGGAACTATCCGGCTGATCATCGGGTGCCACCGGACACTCTATGTGGAGGAGAAACAAAATGAAGAAGCTTCTGCTAGCTGCGGCAATGACCGCAGTGATGGCGAGTCCGGCGCTGGCCGCCAACATCGGCGTGACGATGGCCAATTCGGACACGTTCCTGACCGTGCTGCGCAACGGCATCGAGACCTACGGCAAGGAAAAAGGCGTGGCGCTGACAATTGAAATCGCCGATGACGATGTCAACAAGCAGACCAGCCAGATCGAAAACTTCATCGCGGCCAAGGTCGATGCCATCATCGTCAACGCGGTCGACACCAGCGCGACGCCGAAGATGACCAAGCTCGCGGCCGACGCGGGCATCCCGCTCGTCTACGTCAATCGTGAGCCGACCGACGTCGATGCACTCGGCGCGAAGGCTGCTTTCGTTGCTTCCAACGAAGCCGACTCCGGCACGCTCGAAACGAAGGAAGTCTGCAAGCTTCTCGGCGGCAAGGGTGACATCCTGGTCATGGTCGGCGATCTCGCCAACCAGGCCGCCGTTCAGCGCACGAAGGATATCCACGAGGTGATCGCCACGCCGGAATGCGCGGGCATGAAGATCATCGACGAGCAGACCGCCGGTTGGGACCCCGTCAAGGCGCAGGACCTGATGACCAACTGGATCTCGGCCGGCCTCAAGCCCGCCGCGGTCATCTCCAACAATGACAACATGGCCATCGGCGCCATTCAGGCGATGAAGGCGGCCGGCTGGGACATGAAAAATGTCGTCGTCGGCGGCGTCGATGCGACGCAGGAAGCTCTCGCGGCCATGAAGGCCGGCGATCTCGACGTGACCGTGTTCCAGAACGCTGCCGGCCAAGGCAAGGGCTCCGTCGATGCCGCTCTGAAGCTCATTGCCGGCGAGCCCGTGGAGCACAAGGTCTATATTCCCTTCGAGCTCGTGACTCCCGCCAACATGGCCGAATACGTGACCAAGAACTAGACTTTCGCCGCAATGCAGATGCGCCGCCCGAGCGGCGGCGCATCTCCTTTCTCGAACTGCAAAACACCGGGGAAGGCGTCCGCCATGCTCAGTCCCTCGACGATGAGAATTGTCCGCGAGAGCGGCGCCGTTTCCAACTCGGAGTTTCTTCTGGAAGTCGAGGGAGTCCGCAAGGAATTTCCCGGCGTCGTCGCGCTCGACGACGTCCAGTTCCGCCTGCGGCGCGGCACCGTTCACGCCCTGATGGGCGAAAACGGCGCCGGCAAATCCACGCTCATGAAGATCATCGCCGGCATCTATTCGCCCGATCGCGGCTCGTTCAAGCTGCGCGGCCAGGAAATCCGCCTGGCCTCCCCGCTCGACGCCCTCGAAAACGGCATCGCCATGATCCATCAGGAGCTCAATCTGATGGCGTTCATGACGGTCGCGGAAAACATCTGGATTCGCCGCGAGCCGATGACCCGCTTCGGCTTCGTCGATCACGGGGCCTTGCGCCGGAATACCGCGGAGCTCTTCGCGCGGCTCAATATCGACCTGGATCCGGAAGTGGAGGTCGGCTCGCTCAGCGTCGCGAACCGGCAAATGGTCGAAATCGCCAAGGCCGTTTCGTACGATTCCGATGTCCTCATCATGGATGAGCCGACCTCGGCGCTGACCGAACGCGAAGTCGAACACCTCTTCAGGATCATCCGGACGCTGAAGGCCGAAGGCAAGGGCATCGTCTACATCACCCACAAGATGAACGAGCTGTTCGAGATCGCCGACGAGGTGTCGGTATTCCGCGACGGCCGCTATATCGGTACGCACGACTCTGAGGACGTGACGCGCGACGACATCATCAGGATGATGGTAGGACGCGAGATCACGCAGATGTTCCCGAAAGAGACCGTTCCCATCGGCGATGTCGTCCTGGCGGTGCAGGGCCTTTCGCTCGACGGCGTGTTCCACGACGTATCCTTCGAGGTTCGCGCCGGCGAAATTCTCGGCGTTGCCGGCCTCGTCGGTTCGGGCCGCAGCAATGTCGCGGAGACTCTGTTCGGCGTGACGCCGGCGAATTCCGGCAGCATCTCGATCGATGGCAAGTCCGTCACGATCGGATCGCCCGGCACGGCGATGGCCCATGGCATGGCGTTCCTCACGGAGGACCGCAAGGAAACCGGCTGTTTTCTGAAGCTCGACGTGCTCGAGAACATTCAGATGGCCGTCTTGAACAAGGGCTATGTGACAAGCGGATTCGTGACGCAAGGAGTATTGACGAAGGACTGCGAGGAGCTGAGCTCGACGCTCCGCATCAAGACGCCGGATATGCAGGAACCGGTGTTGAACCTGTCCGGCGGCAATCAACAGAAGGTCCTGATCGCGCGCTGGCTCTTGACGAAACCCAGGATCCTGATCCTTGATGAGCCGACGCGCGGCATCGATGTCGGCGCCAAGGCCGAGATACATCGCTTGATCTCGAAGCTCGCGGGCGAAGGTGTCGCCGTCATCATGATCTCGTCGGAGATGCCCGAAATTCTCGGCATGAGCGACCGCATCATGGTCATTCACGAAGGGCGCGTCACGGGCCTGCTCAATCGAGACGAAGCCGATCAGGTCAAGATCATGGAGCTTGCGTCACAATAGTATTCTGCTGCGGGGAAGAAACTCGGAGAGACGCGATGGCGGTTCGTGAGACGGTTGAAACGGCGGGTCGCGCGCCCGCGGGAACGAAGCGCAGGCTGCCGCCCGAAGTCAGCATCCTCTGCGTCCTCGTCGGTCTTGCCCTGATTTTCGAGGTGCTCGGCTGGATCTTCGTCGGACAGAGCTTCCTCATGAATTTGGAACGCCTGAGGATCATCATCCTGCAGATGTCGGTCATCGGCATCATCGCCGTTGGCGTCACGCAGGTGATCATCACCGGCGGCATCGACCTGTCCTCCGGTTCGGTCGTGGGCCTTTCCGCAATGGTTGCCGCGAGCTTCGCGCAGGAAGCCGATTATACCAAGGCGGTCTATCCTGCCTTGACCGGCCTGCCCATCATCATTCCCGTCATGGCCGGGCTGCTGGTCGGTCTCGCCGCCGGCGTCACCAATGGATCCCTGATCGCCTTTACCGGCATTCCACCGTTCATCGCCACGCTCGGCATGATGGTGACGGCCCGCGGCCTGGCAAAGGCATACACGCGCGGCCAGCCGATCGGCGTGCTGCAGGATGCCTATGCGGCGGTCGGTTCCGGCCTCTGGCCTGTCGTGATCTTCCTCACGGTGGCCGCGATATTCTTCATCGCCTTGCGTTACACGCGCTACGGCAAGTTCACCTATGCGATCGGCGCGAACGTTCAAGCCGCCCGCGTCTCCGGCATCAACATCAGCCGGCACCTGATCAAGGTCTATGCAATTGCCGGGCTTCTCGCCGGCCTCGCGGGTGTGGTGACCTCGGCGCGAGTCGTCTCGGGGCAGCCGGGAATGGGCGTCATGTACGAGCTTGATGCCATCGCCGCCACGGTCATCGGCGGCACGTCGTTGACCGGCGGCGTCGGCCGCATCACCGGCACGGTGATCGGCGTCATCATCCTCGGCGTCGTGACGTCCGGCTTCACGTTCCTGCGGATCGACGCCTACTATCAGGAGATCGTGAAGGGCGCCATCATCATCGGCGCCGTCATCGCCGACCAATATCGCCAGCGGCAGCGGAAGAAGGCGTGAGCTTGAGCAGTGAGCAATGAGCCGCTCACCGCCTCGCCTCACGCATTCGCCCAGACCTTGCGCTCGAAATTGTGGTGCGCCTCGATGATGCGGACCGTGCCGGTCTTCGAGCGCATGACCATCGAATGGGTGATCGCGCCAGCGCGGTGCCGCCGCACGCCCCGCAGCATGGCGCCGTCGGTGACGCCGGTGGCGGCGAACATGACATCGCCCTTGGCCATGTCGAGAATGCCGTATTTCCGGTTGAGTTCGGTGACGCCCCATTTCTTGGCGCGCGCGCGCTCGTCGTCGTTGCGGAACAGCAGCCGGCCCTGCATCTGCCCGCCGATGCAGCGCAAGGCAGCGGCGGCCAGCACGCCCTCGGGCGCGCCGCCGCTGCCGAGATAGATGTCAACGCCGCTGTCCGCGCGCGAGGTGGCGATGACGCCGCTGACGTCGCCGTCGGAAATCAGCATGATGCGGGCGCCCGCCGCGCGCACGCGCGCGATCCGCTCGGCATGACGCGGGCGATCGAGGATGCAGGCGACGATGTCGGAGACCTCGACGTTCCTGGCCTTGGCGAGTTCGCGCAGGTTCTGCTCGGGCTTGGCATCGAGATCGACCACGCCCTCCGGCAGACCGACACCGACGGCGATCTTGTCCATGTAGACGTCGGGCGCGTTGAGGAAGCCGCCCTCGGCCGCCATCGCCACCACGGCGAGCGCATTGTGGCCGCCCTTGGCCGTGATCGTCGTGCCCTCGAGCGGGTCGAGCGCGATATCCACCTTCGGCCCGCCGGAGCCGACTTTCTCGCCGATGAAGAGCATGGGCGCCTCGTCGCGCTCGCCCTCGCCGATGACGACCGTGCCCTCGATGGCCAGGCCGTTGAGGGCGCGGCGCATGGCATCCACCGCCGCCTGGTCGGCGGCCTTCTCGTCCCCGCGCCCCATCAGCATCGAGGCAGAGAGCGCTGCCGCCTCGGTGACGCGCACCACCTCGAGGGCCAGATTGCGATCCATGGTCGCCGGCTTCGACATCGAGCATCACCCCCTGCTGCCAAAGGCGCATCATAGCGGCCCGCCGGCCGTCTCTACCAGTCGCCACGGCGCCGCAATCAATGATCTGTCCGGAAAAGCGAAGGGGCCTTTCGGCCCCTTCTCGAGTTCACTTGCCAACAAGCAACGGGATATTCATCCGACCCCGGTTAGCCGCGGGAGGCGGCGTCGACGCTTACTTGGCCAGGCAGCTGTCCACATTCGCCTGGGTGCATTCGTCGAGCCCGGTGTAGAGGACCGGATCGACCGCCTTGCCCTCGACCAGGTCCCGCATGACGAAGGGGGCCTTGTAGCCCATCTCGAACGGCCGCTGGCCGACCTGCACGTAGCTGCGTCCGGCCTTGAGCGCGTCGATTTGCGGCGGCAGCGTGTCGCCGGCGACAATGATGAGCTTGCCGGCCTTCAGCTTGTCCATGACCTGATCGGTCACCTGCGCATAGGCCTGGGGCGCGAACTGCGCCCAGCCGCCTTCGAGCACGAAGGCGTCGAGGTTGGGATTGGCCGTGAAGGTATCGGCCATCTGCTGGTTGGCGAGATCGGCCTGGTCGTTCGTATAGACCGGGCAGCCCGCGATCTCCGTCCAGCCGTTCTGGCCGGTGAGCTTATCCGTACCCTTGGCGCCCGACAGCGTGTCGCGCGTGCCGGCGGCACGGGCATTGATGTTGTCGGCCGCGACGTTGCCGAGCTGCAGGCAGATCGTGCCGCCGCTGGGCTTCGCCTTCTGCAGGTAGCCGGCGAACTTTACGCCCATCAGATAGTTGTCGGTGCCGAGATAGGTCTTGCGCAGCGCCGCGTCGTCTTTGCCGAGGTCGGCGTCGATCGTCATGATCGGAATCTTCGGCGCGCGCTGCTTCAGCAGGTTCGCCATCAGCGGAGCGTTCGAGGGCGAGATCGCGATGGCGGCGACGCCCTTGGTCAGCAGGTCATCGACGATCTGGATCTCGCCGGCTTCGTCGGCGCTCGAGGCCGGGCCGGTATAGAGACAGGTGTAGCCGCTGCCCTTGAGCTCGCCATTGGCCTTCTCGCAGCCCAGGTGGATCTGCTCGAAGAAGGGGTTGTCGAGTCCCTTCACCACGATTGCCAGGATCTTGTCGTCGGCCGATGCGGCCGTCGTCGCGGCCGTCAACGCCGTTGCGGCAAGCAATCCGAGTACGATCTTCATCTTCATTGCGTCCTCCCTTTTTCTAGGCTGGCCAGCGGAGTGGCTGCCTCTGCAATCCTCCCGGGGCCGGACCGTTCGCGAGTCGGCGGGCGGCCTTAGGCTATCCCAGGCTGAAACGAACATTCTCTCGACGTCGTGGGCCGCCCTCCAACCTGCGCTGGAATTCTGCTTCGTAGCCGTCCAGCTGCCGTGCAGGAGCCGCGAGCCTTGAGCAAGGCTAAGGCGCAGCACCGAATCGAGTCAAGACGATTTGTCAGATAAATGAACCGGCTTAGGACAATCATCAGATATTTGACGCCGCCGAACCGCATGCTCTATTGACAGAGGCAGTCCGAACACCGATCCGATAGCGGCAGACGGCCCGGCAGTGGAAAGATCGCCGTCCCGTTTCGGGTCGGAATGGGGGGAAGTCCGCAATGGCGGTCCTGGAGCTCGTGAACATTTCCAAGCATTTCGGCGCGATTCACGCGCTCGACGACGTTTCCATCCAGCTCGAGGCCGGGCAGACCGTCGGACTCATGGGCGACAACGGCGCCGGCAAGTCGACGCTGGTGAAGATAGTTGCCGGAAATTTTCCGCCGACCCACGGCAAGATGCTCATGGACGGGTCCGAGGTCGTCTTCCACCGGCCCGTCGACGCGCGCCGTCACGGCATCGAGATCGTCTATCAGGATCTGGCGCTGTGCGACAATCTCTCGGCCGGGGTGAACGTGTTCTTGAGCCGGGAGTTGCGACGGTGGATCGGACCATTTCGCGTGATCGATTATGCCGCCATGTACCGTCGCGCGGCGCAGCTGTTCGCCGAACTCAAATCGGAAACCCGCCCGCGCGACCTGGTGCGCCAGATGTCCGGAGGGCAACGCCAGGCCGTAGCGATCGCGCGCACGCGCCTCTCGAACCCCAAGATCGTGCTGATGGACGAGCCGACCGCGGCGATCTCCGTTCGGCAGGTTGCCGAGGTCTTGAATCTGATCCGCCACCTGCGCGATCAGGGATTCACGGTCGTCCTGATCAGCCACCGCATGCCCGACGTGTTTGCCGTCGCCGACCGCATTGTCGTCCTCAGGCGCGGACGCAAGGTCGCCGACAAGCCGATCTCCGCTTCCTCGCCTGAAGAGGTGACCGGCCTGATCACCGGGGCGATCGAAACGGCATGACGGGCGCTACAAGCGAGAGAGGAAGCCGCTGAGATGGACACGACGCTGGACGACACGATCAATCGTCGGACCTACAGCCCCGTCACCTGGCTGCTGTCGCGCCAAACGTTCTGGGTGTTCATCGCGGCCGTTATCGCCTGCGTCGCGCTGAGCCTGGTGACGGACACGTTCGCTTCGAAGCAGAATATCTTCAACGTCACCCGAAACTTTTCATTCATTGCCATCGCCGCGCTCGGGGTAACGACGGTGATCATTACCGGCGGCATCGATCTTTCCGTCGGTTCGGTCATGGGTCTCGCGGCCGTCCTTCTCGGCATCACCATGAATGCCGGCTATTCGATTTGGATGGGCATCGGCGCTGCCCTGGCCGCTGCCCTCGCGGTCGGACTTTTCAACGGCGTTCTCATCGCCTACATGCGGATGCCCCCATTCGTGGTGACGCTCGGTATGTTGGTGATCGCCCGCAGCCTCGGCCAGGTCGCATCGAACAACAAGATGGTCTTTCAGTTCGGTCCGGACCAAGACAAGCTGCTATGGCTTGGCGGCGGCTCGTACGAAATCGTCGCGGGCAATTTCTTGATAAACGTGCCGAACCCGGTGATCGCGCTGATTGCGCTGACGGCACTCACCGGATTTCTGCTGCGCTGGACGAAATGGGGCTGCCATGTCTTTGCGGTCGGCGGCAACGAGAAGGCCGCCAGGCTGACCGGCGTGCCTGTGCGCCGCATCAAGATCAGCGTTTACGTCTTTTCCGCACTCATCGCCGGCATTGCCGGCGTGCTCATGGCTGGTTGGCTCGGCGGCGTAACGCAGAATCTCGGTGAAGGCGCGGAGCTGCGCGTGATCGCCGCGACGGTCATCGGCGGCGCCAACCTCATGGGCGGCAGCGGCACGGCGCTCGGCGGAGTCGTCGGCGCCGCGCTCATCGAGGTCATCCGCAACAGCCTGACGCTCCTCGGCATCAGCACGTTCTGGCAGGGTACGTTCATCGGCAGCTGTATCCTCATCGCCGTCATGCTTCATTGCGTGAGGAGATTCCGCGAGACTGAGGATTGACGGGAGAACGGCTTGGCCATCGCCAAAAAAAAACGCACCGGCAAGAGCCGGCATTTCGCCGCCGCCGAGGAGATCGGCTCGCGCATCCTGCGCGGCGATTTTGCTCCGGGCGAGCTGTTGCCCAACGAAGCCGAGTGGTGCAAGCGGCTGCGCATGAGCCGGTCTGCCGTGCGCGAGGCCATCAAGATGCTGAAGGCCAAGGGGCTGCTCAACTCCCGGCCCAAGATCGGCACGCGCGTCGAGCCACGCGAGCGCTGGAATCTGCTCGATCGCGACGTGCTGTCGTGGTACATGGCCACGCCCGAGCGGGCGCGGTTCCTCAAGTCGGTGCAGGAGATGCGCCGCATCTTCGAGCCGGAGGCGGCAGCCCTGGCGGCGATCCATCGCGATTCCGCTGAGATGGCGGCAATATCGGTAGCCTGCCGGGACATGGGCACGGCGACGACCCTCGAAAATCGCATCGAGGCCGATGTGCGCTTCCACCTGGGAATATTGAGCGCGGCCGGCAACGAATTCCTGGTGCCGTTCGGATTCCTGATCGAGTCCGCCCTCGCCAACGTGTTCGACTATGTGACGCGCTCCGTCGGAACGTTGCGGCATGCCCAGTCGCTCCACGAGAACATCGAGAAAGCCATTCGGCACCGCCGCCCGGCGGCCGCGCGCCGCGCCGTGCGCCTGCTGCTCGCCGACACCGACGACGTCATCGAGCACCTGCCGCCGCCGACCGCGTTCGAGCGCGCGAAGCGCCGCAGGAAACCCGCCGTCAGCAGTCAACCATCGGCGGTGCCTCCCATCGTCGACCGCTGACTGCGGGTCCCATCCCATCGCGACTCTCTGACGGTCTTCCGCCCGGCGAGAAGGACCTGGCCGGCGCAGGTCCGTCGATAGGCCCCTTGAGCGCCATTGTTGTGATCTGCATCACATCCGAGCGGCGCGTTTGGCGCAACAAGGCAGGCTACTGCCGGCAGCATTTCCCGGCAGGGCGAGACCGGCAAAGGGAGGGCCATACCGTCATGGCGCAGTGGAAAGGCATCGTCGGCAAGAGCTTCACGCCGGCGACATTCGCTTCGTACGTCGCGCAACAGAAGTTCGATCAGTGGCGGCCGCACTTCGTCGTCCTGCACAACACTGCGAGCCCCAAGCTCTCGCAGTGGCACTCCGTTCCCGGCGAACAGCGGATGAAGAACCTCGAGGATTTCTACAAGAACAAGCAAGGCTGGTCGGCCGGCCCGCATCTGTTCGTCGCCGACGACCTGATCTGGGTATTCACCCCGCTCACGGTCACGGGCGTTCATTCGCCGTCCTGGAACAGCGTGGCATGGGGCGTCGAAATGGTCGGCGACTACAACGGCGAGCCGTTCGAGCCGCGCGTGCGGGACAATGCCGTCGCCGCGCTGGCGACCCTCCATGCGGCGGTCGCCCTCGATCCGAAGACGCTGCGGTTCCACAAGGAGGATCCGAAGACGACCCATGACTGCCCCGGCAAGAACGTGGTGAAGGATGACGTGATCGCCCGCATCTCGGCCCTTCTCGCCGCGCAGCACGAGGGTGAACATATCCCGGGCGCCGGGAACTGACGACCGCAAGCCGGGTCCGACAGAGGGGGAATGACATGACCGCGACTGCCGACGACATCATCGGCGCGTGCGAATCCGAATGGGATGCGCACAAGGCCGATTGCAGCGGGTTCGTGAACGCCGTCGCCGCCCGATTGCAGGTTCCGCTCCATGGGATGGCGAACGACATCGTGAACGCGATTTCGAGACTGCCCTGGTCACGCCTGCCGGACGGCGCGGAGGCCGCAAAGAGCGCCGCCGCCGGGCGCTTCGTCGTCGCCGGAATCAAGGGAAGCGATCAAGCCGAACCCTCCCAACACGGTCACGTCGTCGTGATCGTGCGCGGCGAACTGGCCCGCGGGCGATACCCCACGGCCTATTGGGGCCAACTCGGAGACGTCGGCCGCAAGGCCGCGACAATCAACTTTGCGTGGAACTCTCAGGACCGCGACAGGGTGATCTACGCCGCCGTGTAGACGGCCGTCTGCGCGTCACAGCGTCTCGATCCGGATCATGTGCGGCGGCTCGACTACCGTGTTGAGGCTGGCGATGCGGTCGAGCGCGCGGCGCATCGAGGCCTCCTCGGTCTCATGGGTGGTGAGCACGACCGGCACTGCCTCGTCAGGCGCGCGGCCGCGCTGGAGCATCGATTCCAGCGATACCTGCTCGTCGCGCAGCGCCGCCGTCACGTCGGCGATTACGCCGGGCCGGTCGACCACCATCAGCCGCACATAGTAGGCGCCTCGATGCCGCTCCATCGGCGAGGGCGGCAGCCGCTTCAGCTGGGTCGCCGGCACGGAGAAGGTCGGCAGCGTCCGACCGCGCGCGATGTCGATGAGGTCGGCGACGACAGCCGACGCCGTCGGGCCGGCGCCGGCGCCGCGCCCTTGCGCCACGTTCTGGCCGACGAAATCGCCTTCGGTCACGACAGCATTGAACACGCCCTCGACATGGGCGATCGGCGTGCCGATCGGCACCATGCAGGCATGGACGCGCTGCTCGATGCCGTGTTCGGTCGGGCGCGCGCTGCCCAGGAGCTTGATGCGGAAGCCCAGTTCCTCGGCGTAGGCGATGTCCATGGCGGAGACGTTGCGGATGCCCTCCACATGCACGCCGGCGAAGTCGATCTCGCAGCCGAACGCCACGCTCGTGAGGATCGCCAGCTTGTGCGCGGCATCGATGCCGTCGACGTCGAAGCTGGGATCGGCCTCGGCATAGCCGAGCTTCTGCGCCTCCGCCAGCACGTCCGCGAACTCGCGGCCGGTGCGGCGCATGGTCGTCAGGATGTAGTTGCAGGTGCCGTTGAGAATGCCGTAGATGCGCTCGACGCGATTGCCGGCCAGCCCCTCGCGCAGCGCCTTGATGATGGGGATGCCGCCGGCGACTGCCGCCTCATAGGCCAGCGTGACGCCGGCCGCCTCGGCCGCCCGCGCCAGCGCTGTGCCGTGGTGGGCCAGCAGCGCCTTGTTGGCGGTGACGACATGCTTGCGGTTGGCGATGGCGGCCTCGATCAGCCGTTTGGCGATCCCGTCGCTGCCGCCGATCAGCTCCACTACCACGTCGATCTCGGGATCGCCGGCAAGGGCCAGCGCATCGTCGCACCAGCGCAGCTTCGAGAGGTCGACGCCGCGGTCGCGCTTGCGCTCGCGTGCCGAGATTGCGGCGACCGCAATCGGCCGGCTGCAACGCTGCGCCAGTATTTCTCGATGTTCTTGCAGCAACCGTAGTGTGCCCGCGCCAACGGTACCCAGCCCGGCGATGCCGATCCGCAGTGCGCCGTTCATCGCCGCTGCCTCGGGACGCCGACCAACGATCGAACCAGCGCTGGATGTGCACTGTGCGTGCTTCGAGACGGCCGCTTCGCGGCCTCCTCAGCATGAGGAGCGTTTCTTGGTGCCATCGGCAATTCACCTCATCCTGAGGAGCGCGCGGTAGCGCGCGTCTCGAAGGACGCAACGTAGTTGGGCAGCGAGTTACGACCCGATATATACGGCGACGCGGCGGTTGGCGGCCACGCCAGTCTCCAGCGACTCGTCATAGTTCGCGCCGCCCGTGCTGGTCTCCAGTGCGGTCGCCGGAACGCCCATGCCGATGAGCGTCTTGGCGACCGCGTCGGCGCGCTCCAGGGCAAGGTCGGAGCCCTCGCCGCTCGTCCCCACGGTCTTTTCGGTCGCGCTGGCATGGCCGATGACGCGCACGCGGCTGCTGCGCTCGCCTTTGTACTGTGACGCCACGTCGCTCAGGATGGCGCGATCACGATCCGTCAGGGCCGCCGTATCGCTGCCAAAGTAGATGAGGGCCGTCGGCTGCCCAAGGTCGGCCGGCAGGGCCGCGACCTCGGTCGGCGCCGGCGGTGCCGGCTTATCGGCGGGCTTGTCGGCGGCCGCCTCGGTTTGTTCGCCGCTTCCGCCCTCGGCCGGCTTCGTCGCCGACTCCGGGGCGGGCGGCGGCGGCGTGGCGGCCGCCACGTTGGCGGTGTCCTCGCCGAGCTTCTGGTCCGTGTATTCGGCATGGGCGCGGTCGGCGAGCAATCCCTGCACCAGCTTGTCGCGCTCCACCTTCGGCGTGGAAGGCGGGGGCTGATCCGGGACCGACGCGAGATTGGGAAACTTCTCGCCCTCGCTCGCCTTGGCGGGCGCCGAGGATTCTGCTGTGCTCTTTTGCTCGTCGCTGCTGCAGCCGCTGAGGACGAGGCACAGCGCCGCCGCCGCCGGCACGAAGAAACGCGTCATCTGGACCAAGATCTCCGTCTGAGGTTGTAACGCCCGAATGGCCAGCCTATTTTGCAGGTGCGAAGTGATCGCTGCAACGGGCGCGATCTTAGGGAAGGTAGCATGACCGATCAACCGGATGCGGGGCCGCAGATCCCCGATCCCCTCGAATTCTCCAAGGCCATGGCCCATCTGGCCGAACGCTCCCAGCGCATCGTCGCCGATTTCCTCACCCATCAGGCCGGCGACGGCCTGGGCATGGCCGATCCGCTCAATATCGCCAACGCCTTCCTCGAGATGACCGCCCGCCTGATGACCGATCCGGCCAAGCTGCTGCAATCGCAGATCAGCCTGTGGCAGGCCCATATGGACCTGTGGCAATCGGCCGCGCTGCGCATGATGGGCAGCGATGCCAAGGCCGCCGTGCCGGCGCCCGACGACCGCCGCTTCAAGGACGCCGCCTGGGAAGAGAACCAGCTCTTCGACTTCATCAAACAATCCTACCTGCTGACGGCGCGCTGGATGACGCAGACCGTGCGCGAGGTCGATGGTCTCGACGAGAAGACGGCCAAGAAGGTCGATTTCTACACGCGCCAGTTCGTCGATGCCATGGCGCCGACCAATTTCCTGCTGACCAATCCCGAGGTCCTGCGCGCGACCGTCGAGAGCGGCGGCGAGAATCTGGTCAAGGGCCTGCAGAACCTGTTGGAGGACCTGGAGCGCGGCAAGGGCAAGCTGCACATCAAGATGACCGACCTCGAGGCCTTCCGGGTCGGCGAGAACATCGCGGTCTCGCCCGGCAAGGTCGTCTTCCGGAACGATCTGATCGAACTGCTGCAATATGCGCCGACGACCGAGAAGATCTACAAGCGCCCGCTGCTGATCATTCCGCCTTGGATAAACAAGTTCTACATCTTGGACCTGCGCGAGAAGAACTCGTTCATCAAGTGGGCGGTCGGTGAAGGCCACACTGTCTTCGTCGTCTCC
>JBGPEQ010000029.1:0-15076 GCA_041482855.1 Dongiaceae bacterium
AGATCACGCATTGCGCCAGCGCCAGTTCGCCTTCGGGCGAACCGAGCCTCTCATAAGTGTCCCAGGCCGCCAGCGCTTGCACCAACGCCTGCGGATCGGCGAGGCCCACATCCTCGACCGCGAAGCGCACGAGTCGCCGCGTGACGTAGAGCGGATCCTCGCCGCCCACGAGCATGCGCGCGAGCCAATAGAGCGCTGCGTCGGTATCCGATCCCCGCAGCGATTTGTGCAGCGCGCTGATGAGGTTGTAGTGCCCTTCCTGCGCCTTGTCGTAGAGCGGCGCGCGCTTCTGCACCGCTGCGGCCAGCGCCTTCACGTCGAGCGGCGGAGCCTGGCCGTCCTTGTTTGCGGGGAGGGCGAACAATTCTTCGGCCATGTTGAGGATGTAGCGCCCGTCGCCATCGGCCATGGCGCGGAGCGCGCTGCGGGCGTCGGGATCGAGCGGCAGCTTGCGGCCCTCGGCTTGCTCCGCCCTGGCCGCGAGCGTCTCGAGCGCGGCATCGTCAAGCCGATGGAGCACGAAAACCTGGGTGCGCGAAAGCAAGGCGGCATTCAATTCGAACGACGGGTTCTCCGTCGTGGCGCCCACGAGGATGACGGTGCCGTCCTCGACATAGGGCAGGAAGCCGTCCTGCTGGGCCCGGTTGAAGCGATGGATCTCGTCGATGAACAGCAGCGTGCCCTGGCCGGCCGCCCGGCGCGCGCGGGAGGCTTCGAACACGCGCCGCAGGTCGGCGACGCCGGAAAACACCGCCGACAACGGCTCGAAATGCAGCTTCGTGTGCTCGGCCAGCAACCGCGCCAGCGTGGTCTTGCCGCAGCCCGGCGGCCCCCACAGCACCATCGAGGAGAGGCGGCCGCTGGCAATCATGCGGCCGATCGGTCCGGTGGGACCGAGCAGGTGGTCCTGTCCGACGATGTCGGAGATCGCGCGCGGCCGCAGCCGGTCGGCAAGCGGCCGCGGCGCCAGCGACTCGAACAGGCCGGCCGGTGCGCCGGAAGGGTCGCGCCGCGCCATGGCTTTCCTAATGTCTCCGCTTCGCGCTCATGGGTATTCGCAAGCCGCAGAAATGAAAAGGGCAGCCGCTGCGGCTGCCCTCGATACTAGCGGCTTCGGCGGTGCCGGGTCACTCGTTGGCTTCCGCGGTCTCCTGCTCGGCAGCCTCGACCGGGCCTGAATCCTTGCCCTTGGCCTCGGGGTCGCGGTCGATCAGCTCGATGACGCCCATCGCCGCCATGTCGCCATATCGGAACCCGGCCTTGAGGACGCGCGTGTAGCCGCCCTTGCGCTCCTTGTAACGCTCGGCGAGCGGACCGAAGATCTTGCTGGTCACGGACTCGTTGCGGAGCACCGCATAGACCTGCCGGCGCGCATGCTGGTCGCCGCGCTTGCCGAGGGTGATCAGCTTCTCCACGTAGGGACGCAGATCCTTGGCCTTCGGCAAGGTCGTCGTGATCTGCTCGTGCTTGATGAGCGCTGCCGCCAAGTTGGCGAACAGGGCGCGGCGATGACCACTGTTCCGACCGAGCTTACGCCCCCTCATTCCATGGCGCATGACGCTTGCATCCCTACATGTCCGGGTTTCGCGCGCGAAACCGATTGCGCTTCCCGCCGCCGCGACACCAGGTCGTCGTGAACGGCGGGTTGGGCCGTCATGGCCCGTAGAAACTCAGACCGGCTCAGTACGGCTCGTCGAGCCGCTTGGCCAGGTCCTCGATGTTCTCCGGCGGCCAGCCGGGGATCTCCATGCCGAGGTGGAGGCCCATCTGGGCCAGCACTTCCTTGATCTCGTTCAGCGACTTGCGGCCGAAGTTCGGCGTCCGCAGCATCTCGCCCTCGGTCTTCTGCACGAGGTCGCCGATGTAGATGATGTTGTCGTTCTTCAGGCAGTTGGCAGACCGCACGGACAGCTCAAGCTCGTCGACCTTGCGCAGCAGGTTCTTGTTGAACGGCGGCTCGGCCGGCGTCGCCTCGTGGCCGACCGGCTTGGGCTCCTCGAAGTTGATGAAGAGCGCCAGTTGGTCCTGCAGGATGCGGGCGGCAAGCGCCACGGCGTCCTCGGGCGTGACGGCGCCGTTGGTCTCGATCTGCATTGAGAGCTTGTCGTAGTCGGTCACCTGGCCGACGCGGCTGTGCTCGACCTTGTAGGAGACCTTGCGGACCGGGCTGTAGAGCGCATCCACCGGAATGAGCCCGATCGGCGCGTCCTCCGGCCGGTTCTGCGTGGCCGGCACATAGCCTTTGCCGGACGCGACCGTGAACTCCATGTTGAGCTTGGCGCCCTTGTCGAGCGTGCACAGCACGAGATTCGGATTCATGATCTCGATGTCATGGCCCGTCTCGATGCGGCCGGCCGTCACCTCGCCGGGCCCTTCCGCGCGCAGGCGCATGCGCTTCGGCCCCTCGCCGCCCATGCGCAGGCCGATCGACTTGATGTTGAGGACGATGTCCGTCACATCCTCGCGCACGCCGGGAATCGACGAGAATTCGTGCAGTACGCCGTCGATATGCACCGACGTCACGGCGGCACCCTGCAGCGAAGACAGCAGGATGCGGCGTATCGAGTTGCCGAGCGTGAGACCGAAGCCGCGCTCGAGTGGCTCGGCCACCACCGTGGCCTCGCGCTTCGGGTCGGCGCCCGCCTCGACATTGAGCTTGTTCGGCTTAATCAGTTCGGTCCAATTTCTCTGTAGCACGGTGCGATGATCCCATTGCGTTAGCGGCTTGGCGTCCCTGCCCCGAAACCTACTCGATGTCCCCGCAGAACCACCGGCAGCGCGGTCTGATTCGGGGTATTCTGCAACGTCCGTAGCGAGTATTGCGGCGGACTCTCCGTCAGCGCTCATACCCGGCGCCGTTTCGGCGGCCGGCAACCATTGTGCGGTATCGGCGTCACGTCCTTGATCGAGGTAATGGTGAAGCCGGCGGCCTGCAGTGCGCGCAACGCCGATTCGCGGCCCGATCCCGGTCCCTTGACTTCGACCTCCAGCGTCTTCACGCCGTGTTCCATGGCCTTGCGGGCGGCGCTATCGGCCGCCACCTGGGCGGCATAGGGCGTCGACTTGCGCGAGCCCTTGAAGCCCTGGCTGCCCGAAGACGACCACGCGATCGTATTGCCCTGGGCGTCGGTTATCGTGACGACCGTGTTGTTGAAGCTGGCATTGACGTGCGCGACGCCCGACGTGATGTTCTTACGCTCGCGCCGGCGCGGCCGTGCTGCTGCTGCTTTACCCATGACTCTCCAATCCGATTGCTGCGGTCAGACCGTCTTTTTCTTGCCGGCGATGGCCTTGGCGGGCCCCTTGCGCGTGCGCGCGTTCGTATGGGTGCGCTGGCCACGGACCGGCAGCCCCTTGCGGTGCCTTAGTCCGCGATAGCAGCCGAGATCCATCAAGCGCTTGATGTTCATCGCCACCTGTCGGCGCAGATCGCCCTCGACCCGATACTCGCGGTCGATCAGTTCGCGAATCCGCAAGACCTCGTCGTCGGTCATCTGATGAACACGCCGCTCCGCGGGAATGCCGACCTTGTCGCAGATCTCCTGCGCCTTCGTGCGACCGATCCCGTGAATGTAGGTCAACCCGATCAACACCCGCTTTTGCGTGGGGATGTTGACGCCAGCAATGCGCGCCACGCGGTAAGCTCCTCTAA
Organism: Dongiaceae bacterium; assembly: GCA_041482855.1. Classification (GTDB taxonomy): domain Bacteria; phylum Pseudomonadota; class Alphaproteobacteria; order Dongiales; family Dongiaceae; genus JBGPEQ01. Next base: position 3,653 of record JBGPEQ010000029.1, read on the forward strand.
TGCTTTGCTAAAGACAAGCCAAGCCGCCCCGGTTTCGCGGCCGAACCAAGGGCGCGGATTATAGAAAGATCGGTCCTTGAGTCAACCACTTAGAGCCCCTTCAAAACCGCCTCGATCTGGCGCGTCACGGCGTCGACCTGGGCCATGCCATCGACCTGCCGGAGCAGGTTCCTTTGCTTGTAGTACGGCACGATTGGCGCCGTTTGCTGATAGTACTCCTGAAGGCGCGCCTGGACCGTCTGGGGATTATCGTCCGGGCGCCGCTTGAACTCTTTCGAGCCGCAGGCATCGCATGTCCCGACCGCCTTGGGCTGCCGGGTCTGGTCGTGGTAGACCGCGCCACATTTGGCGCAGCTGTATCGGCCGGCGATTCGCTCCACCAGGATGGCATCGTCCACGACAATTTCGATAACGGCGTCGAGGCCCTGGCCGCGCTTGGCCAGCATGGCGTCCAGTGCCTCCGCCTGGCGCACCGTGCGGGGGAAGCCGTCGAGGATGACGCCGTGCCGACAATCCGGCTCGTCGATCCGGTCGGCTATCATGTCGATCATGATTCCGTCCGGCACCAGCTTGCCGGCTTTCATGATGCGGTCTGCCTCGCGGCCGAGTGGCGTGCCCGCCTGGACGGCGGCGCGCAGCATGTATCCGGTCGACACCTGCTTCAGGCCGCGCGATTCCTCCAGCCGCTTCGCCTGCGTGCCCTTGCCGGCACCAGGCGGTCCCAGCAGGATCAGCTTCATCCACGCCGGCCCTTGAGCCTGGACTTCTTGATCAGACCCTCATACTGGTGCGCAAGAAGGTGCGAGTGGATCTGCGCAACCGTGTCCATCATGACGGAGACGACGATCAGAAGGCTGGTTCCGCCGAAGTAGAACGAGAGGTTCTTCCAGGCGATCAGCAGCTCCGGCAGCAGGCAGACGAACGCCAGATAGGCCGAGCCGACCACGGTCAGGCGCGTCAGCACGAAGTCGAGATATTCGGCCGTACTCTTGCCCGGCCGATAGCCCGGGATGAATCCGCCGTTCTTCTTAAGGTTCTCCGCGGTATCCGCCGGATTGAACACGACGGCCGTATAGAAGAACGCGAAAAAGACGATCAGGGTCACGTAGAGGCTCAAGTAAATCGGCGAGCCGTGACTGAGGTTGCGGGCCAGCCACTGCACGAGTTCGCCGCCTTTGCTGGAGCCGGCGAAGTTGACGAAGGTCAGGGGCAGCAGCAGCAGCGAGCTGGCGAAGATCGGCGGGATCACGCCGGAGCTGTTGAGCTTCAGCGGCAGGTGCGACATCTCGCCTGAGGTCACGCGCATGCCGACCTGTCGCTTCGGGAACTGCACTACCAGGCGCCGCTGGGCGCGCTCCATGAACACGATGAAGGTGATGACCGCCACCGCCATGAGCAGGAGGCCGAACAGCCAGAACGGTTCGAGGTCGCCGGTCTTGACCTGTTCGAACGTCGTGCCCAAGGCAAAGGGCAGGCGCGCGACGATTCCGGCGAAGATGATGAGCGACGTTCCGTTGCCGACGCCGCGGCTCGTGATCTGTTCGCCGAGCCACATCAGGAATACCGTGCCTGCCGTCAGCGTTACGACGGTGCTCATCGTGAAGAAGATGCCGGGAACGAGGACGAGGTTCGGCGAGCTCACGAGTCCGGTGGCCACGCCATAGGCCTGCAGCGACGCCAGCACCACCGTGCCCATGCGCGTATACTGGTTCAGCTTCTTGCGGCCGCTCTCGCCCTCTTTCTTGAGCGCTTCGAGCTTGGGCGACACGCTCGTCAGCAGCTGCACGATGATCGATGCCGAAATGTACGGCATGATATTGAGGGCGAAGATCGACATGCGGCTGACCGCGCCGCCCGCAAACATGTCGAGCAGGCCGATAATCCCGCCCGACTGGGCCTTGAAGAAGTCGGCTACGTTGACCGGATCGAGCCCGGGCAGCGGCAGATAGGTGCCGAGGCGGTAGATGAGCAACGCGCCAAGCGTGAACAGGAGCCGCTTCTTGAGCTCCGTCGCCTTGGAGAGCGCGCTAAAATTGATGCTGGAGGCGAGTTGTTCTGCGGGCGAGGCCATGGCGCTGCCTCGCCTCAGGCCTTGGCGGCCGCGTCAGGCGCCGGTTTAGGCGGCAGCAGGAGCTTGCCGCCGGCCTTCTCCACCGCCGCGGCGGCACTCTTGGAGGCGCCGGCGGCCTCGATCGTCACCGCCGCTTTCAGTTCGCCCATGCCGAGCAGCCGGATGCCGTCCCGCACCTGGCGCACCACCCCCGCCTTCTGCAGGGCATCGCCGGTGATCGTCTGCCCCGCATCGATGCGGCCGGCGTCGATTGCCGCCTGCAGCTGCCCCAGATTCACTTCCACATAGTCGCGCCGGAAGATGTTGTTGAAGCCGCGCTTGGGCATACGCATGTGAAGGGGCATCTGGCCGCCTTCGAAGCCCTTGATGTGGACGCCGGTGCGCGCCGTCTGGCCCTTGCCGCCGCGGCCGCCCGTCTTGCCCTTGCCCGAACCGATGCCGCGCCCGATCCGCATGCGCCGCTTGCGGGCGCCGGCATTGTCGGAAAGCTGGTTCAATTTCATGGTTTTGTCCTCTGTTGCGACGGCTGAGGCAAAGCCGACGCCAATCAATCAGATAGTCGCTTCAGCCGTCGGTTTCCACTCGCACCAGGTGCTGCACCTTTGCGATCATGCCGCGGACGGCGGGCGTGTCCTCGAGCTCACGGCTGCGGCGCAGCTTGTTGAGGCCGAGGCCGATGAGCGTGGCCTGCTGATCGTCTGGCCGGCCGATCGGGCTGCCGATCTGCGTGATCCTGATGCGGCCTTTCGCGGTCGTCATCGCCTACTCCCTCGCTTCGGCGGTAGCGTCGCGCCGGCCCAGAATCTCGCTCACCTTCTTGCCGCGGCGGGCCGCGACGGCGCGCGGCGACGTGCTGCGCGCCAGTGCCGCAAAGGCGGCCTTGACCATGTTGTGCGGGTTCGAGGTTCCGACCGACTTGGCGACCACGTCGTGAACGCCGAGGGCCTCGAAAATGGCGCGCACCGGCCCGCCGGCGATGATGCCGGTCCCGGGCACGGCGACCCGAAACACGACGAGGCCGGCGCCGTAGTGGCCGATCACATCGTGATGCAAGGTGCGGCCCTCGCGGAGCGGCACGCGGATCATGCTGCGCTTGGCCTGCTCGGTCGCCTTGCGGATCGCCTCCGGCACTTCGCGCGCCTTGCCGGCGCCATGGCCGACCCGGCCCTTGCCGTCGCCGACGACGACGAGAGCGGCAAAGCCGAACCGCCGGCCACCCTTCACGACCTTGGCGACGCGGTTGATGCTGACGAGCTTCTCGACCAGCTCGACCTCGTCGCGGGGACGATCTCTGTCGCGATCGCGATCACGGCGTTCTTTCGGGCCTCTTGCCATCGGCTGTCCTCTAGAATTGCAGGCCGCCCTCACGGGCGGCATCGGCCAGGGCCTTCACCCGGCCATGGAACATATAGGCGCCGCGATCGAACACGACCTCCTTCACGCCGGCGGCCACCGCGCGTTCGGCGATCAGCTTGCCGACGGCCTTGGCGGCCTCGATGTCGGCGCCGGTCTTCAGCGTGCCCTTCAGGCCCTTGTCGACAGTCGAGGCTGCCGCCACGGTGGCGCCGCTGCCGTCGTCGATCACCTGCGCGTAGATGTGTTTGCTCGACCGGAATACGGTCAGCCGCGGCCGTCCGACGGCTTTGCGGCGAATCTGCGCCCGCAGCCGGCGCTGCCGGCGGGCAAAGAGGTCCTTCTGGTTCGACATGGGCGTTACTTCTTCTTGCCTTCCTTGCGGCGGATCGTCTCGGTGTCGTATTTGACGCCTTTGCCCTTGTAAGGCTCGGGCCCGCGGTAGGCGCGGATCTCGGCCGCGATTTGGCCGACCCGCTGCTTGTCGCGGCCGGTGATCGCAATCAAGGTCGGCTTTTCGCACTTGATTGCGACGTCGTCGGGAATCGGGAAACTGACGTCATGGCTGTAGCCGAGCTGCAGCTGGAGTGTCTTTCCCTGCACGGCGGCGCGATAGCCGACGCCGTTGATCTCCAGGTTCTTGCGGAATCCCTGCGAGACTCCCAGGACCATGTTGCGGACCAGGCTGCGCGTGGTTCCCCACATCATGCGCGCCTGCTTCGAATCGTTGGCCGGCTCGAAGACGACCTTGTCGCCTTCCAACTTGGCGCTCACCTGGTCGCTCAGGTCCAGATGCAGGTCGCCCAGCTTGCCCTTCGCGGACAGCTTCCCGCCGCTGACCTGTATCGTGACGCCCGCCGGAATCGCAATCGGGGCCTTGCCTACGCGAGACATTGTCCGATCCTCAATAGACGCGACACAAGACCTCGCCGCCGACGTTGGCGGCCCTGGCCTCGTTGTCAGACATGACGCCGCGCGGCGTCGACAGGATGGAGATCCCGAGCCCGTTGTAAACGCGCGGCAGGTCCGCGATCTTCGAATAGACGCGGCGGCCCGGCTTGGACACGCGATTGATCTCGCGGATCACTGGCGTGCCCTCGTTGTATTTCAGCTCGATCTTGATCTGGGGTGCGCTTTCGCCGCCATTCGCCGGCGCAAAGCCGCGGATATAGCCCTCGCGTTTCAGCACCTCCAGCACGTTCGCCCGCAGCTTCGAAGCCGGGCAGGACACGTTCGCCATGCCCGCCCGCTGCGCGTTGCGGATGCGCGTCAACATATCGCCGAGTGGGTCGGTCATCGTCATATGCCACCGCCCTCCATTACCAGCTCGACTTGACCATGCCAGGGATCTGGCCGGTCGACGCCAACTCGCGCAGCGCAATGCGCGACAACTTGAACTTCCGATAGACGCTGCGCGCTCGCCCGGTCAGCTCGCACCGATTGCGTTGGCGTACCGGCGAAGCATTGCGCGGCAGCTCCGACAGCTTCAGGCGCGCCGCAAAGCGCTGCTCGGGCGGCAGGGATTCGTCGTTCGCGATGGCTTTCAGGCGGGCCCGGCGGGCTGAGAACTTCTTCGCCAGCCGGATGCGCTTGTTGTTCCGCTCGATGGAACTCGTCTTCGCCATATCCTGTTCTCCCGCGAGAGCTTAATTCGTGAACGGCATGTCAAAGCCCTTCAGCAGGGCCTTGGCTTCGGCGTCGGTCTTGGCCGTCGTGCAGATGACGATGTCCATGCCGCGGACCGAATCCATCTTGTCGTAGTCGATCTCCGGAAACACGATCTGCTCCTTGAGACCGAGGGCGTAGTTGCCGCGCCCATCGAAACTGCGGGCGCTGACGCCGCGGAAATCGCGCACGCGCGGCAGCGCCACGCTGACCAGGCGATCGAGGAACTCGAACATCCGCTCGCGCCGCAGCGTCACCTTGCAGCCGATGGCGAGGTTCTCGCGCAGCTTGAAGTTCGCGATCGACTTGCGCGACTTCGTGATCAGCGGCTTCTGGCCGGCGATGGCCGTCAGGTCCGAGGCCGCCGCCTGCAGCTTCTTCTGGTCCTGGGCGGCCTCGCCGACGCCCATGTTGATCACGATCTTGTCCAGCCGCGGCACTTCCATGGGGTTCTTGTAGTTGAACTCCTTCGTGAGGGCCGCGCGGACGACGTTTCGGTAGTGCTCTTTCAATCGTGCCATGGTCCACCGCCTATAGATCGATCGCTTCGCCGGAGCGGCGCGCGATGCGCACCTTGCGTCCGCCGTCGAGGAGCTTGAAGCCGACGCGCGTGGGCTTGCCAGTCTTGGGATCGGCCAGGGCGACGTTCGAAATATGGATCGACGCCTCCTTGTCGACGATGCCGCCGGGATTGCCGGGCGCCGGGCGGGTGTGACGCTTGACCATGTTCACGCCCTGCACGAGCACGCGGGCCTCGTCGCGCAGGACGCGCAGCACCTCGCCGCTCTTGCCCTTGTCCTTGCCGGTCCTGACGACAACTTTGTCGCCTTTCCGGATCTTGAATTTCACTGCCATCGCCGCACCCGATTTTCCACTCGCCCGTCGCCTACAGCACTTCCGGCGCCAGCGAGATGATCTTCATGAAGTTCTTGCCGCGCAGCTCGCGCGTCACCGGCCCGAAGATACGTGTCCCGATCGGCTCGCCCTGCTTGGTGATCAGCACGGCCGCATTTCGATCGAAGCGGATCGAGGTGCCGTCCGGCCGCCGGATTTCCTTGGCCGTCCGCACGATGACCGCCTGATGGACGTCGCCCTTCTTCACGCGGCCGCGCGGGATCGCCTCCTTGATCGAGACGACGATGACGTCGCCGACCGAAGCATACTTGCGCTTGGAACCGCCGAGCACCTTGATGCACTGAACGCGGCGCGCACCCGAGTTGTCGGCTACTTCGAGGTTCGTCTGCATCTGGATCATGGATGCGATCCCCCTAGCTTGCGGCCGACTCGGAGTCGGTCAGAACTGCCCAGCGCTTGCGCTTGGAAATCGGCCGGCATTCCTGAATACGCACGGTCTCGCCGACCTTGTGGACATTGGCCTCGTCATGCGCCGCGTACTTCTTCGTGCGCCGCACGAATTTCTTGTAGATCGGATGCATGACGCGGCGCTCGACCTGGACGACGATCGTCTTGTCCATCTTGTCGCTGACCACGACGCCTTGAAGTATCCGCTTGGGCATTCCCGCCACTCCTACGACGCCGCACGCGCCAAAACGTTCAACAGGGTCTGGATGCGCGCGATGTCACGCCGCACTACGCGCACGCGCGCCGTGTTCTCGAGCTGGCCGCTGGCCTTGCGAAAACGCAGGTTGAAGGCCTCCTTCTTCAAGGAGGTCAGTTCGCCCTTGAGCTGGTCCGGGCTCTTGGCGCGAAGGTCCTGGATCTTCATCGTTCAGTGTCCCTCTCCCAGGCGCATCACGAACCTCGTCTTCACCGACAGCTTCGCGGCAGCCAGCTCGAACGCCTCCTCGGCGATGGCGCGGGGCACGCCATCGATCTCGAACATGATCCGCCCCGGATGGATGCGGGCGACCCAGTATTCCGGCGTGCCCTTGCCGCTGCCCATGCGCACCTCGGCCGGCTTGCGCGACACCGGGACGTCCGGGAAGACGCGGATCCACACGCGGCCGACGCGCTTGAGATGACGCGTCACGGCGCGACGGGCGGCCTCGATCTGGCGCGCGGTGATCCGGCCGGGCTCGATGGCCTTGAGCCCGTAGGCGCCGAAATTCAGTGCAAAGCCGCCCTTGGCTGCGCCATGGATGCGCCCCTTGTGGGCCTTTCGGTATTTCGTTCGAGCCGGCTGAAGCATGTCGTTGGTCCTATGATCGCGATGGCCGCGCTATCAGCGCGTCACCTGCTGCTCCTGGGCGCGCTTATCCTGGGCCATCGGGTCGTGCGCCATGATCTCGCCCTTGAACACCCACACCTTGACGCCGCAAGTGCCGTAGGTAGTCATGGCGGTCGCCTGCCCGTAGTCGATGTCTGCGCGCAGCGTATGCAGCGGCACGCGGCCTTCCCGGTACCACTCGACCCGCGCGATTTCCGCGCCGCCCAGGCGGCCGCCGCAGGTGATGCGGATGCCGGCGGCTCCCAGCCGCATCGCCGACTGCACCGCCCGCTTCATGGCCCGCCGGAATGCCACGCGACGCTCGAGCTGCTGGGCGATGTTCTCCGCCACCAGCTTGGCGTCGATTTCCGGCTTGCGGATCTCCAGGATGTTCAGGTGCACTTCGCCGCCCGTCATCTTCTGCAGGTCGGTGCGCAGCTTCTCGATGTCGGCGCCCTTCTTGCCGATGACGACGCCGGGGCGCGCGGTGTGAATGGTGATGCGCGCCTTCTTGGTCGGCCGCTCGATGACGACGCGGCTGACGCCAGCCTGCATCAGGCGCTCCTGCAGATATTTTCGCAGGCGCAGGTCCTCGTGCAGCATGGCTGCATAGCCCTTGTCGGCGAACCAACGCGAATCCCAGGTGCGGTTGATGCCGACGCGCAGCCCGATCGGATTGACTTTCTGACCCATCTACTTGCTCTCCTCGCGTTCGCGCACCACGACGGTGAGATTCGCCCACGGCTTCAGGATGCGGGCGCCGCGTCCGCGCGCGCGGGCGTGAAAGCGCTTCATGACCATGCCGCGCCCGACCGAGGCCTCCGCCACATAGAGCCGATCCACATCCAACTGATGGTTGTTCTCGGCATTGGCGATGGCCGCCTGCAGCACGCGCTTCACCGGACCGGAGATGCGGCGCTTCGAGAATGTCAGCTCGGCCAGGGCCTTGCCGGCATCCTTGCCGCGGATCAGCTCGGCCACCAGGTTGAGCTTGCGCGGGCTGCCGCGCAACAGGCGCGCGACGGCCTTCGCCTCGTTGTCGGCCTCCCGGCGCGGCTTCTTCTGCTTGCTCATTTCGTCTCGGCCCTCTTCGCCTTCTTGTCGGATGCGGTGTGGCCGTGAAACACGCGGGTCGGTGAGAACTCGCCGAACTTGTGGCCGATCATGTTCTCGTTCACGAGCACCGGCAGGAACTTGTGGCCGTTGTAGACGCCGAACGTGAGGCCGACGAACTGCGGAATGATCGTCGAGCGCCGCGACCAGGTCTTGATCACTTCGTTGCGTCCGGATGCGCGCGAAACTTCCGCCTTCTTCAGCAGATAACCGTCGATGAACGGACCTTTCCAAACAGAACGGGCCACGAGTGTTCGCCCTCCTCTACTTCGCCGCGTGACGACGGCGCAGGATCATGCCGTCGGTGCGCTTGTTGTGACGCGTCTTGTGGCCCTTGGTCGAAATGCCCCAGGGCGTGACCCAGTGCTTGCCGCCCTTGGTGCGGCCGCCATGGGGGTGATCGACCGGGTTCTTGGCGATGCCGCGCGTATGCGGGCGGATGCCGAACCAGCGGCTGCGGCCGGCCTTGCCGATGACGATGTTCTGCTGGTCCGGGTTCGACACCGCGCCGATGGTCGCCAGGCAATCGAGATGGACCTTGCGCACCTCGCCGGAGCCCAGGCGCAGCAGCGCGTAGTCGATATCGCGGCCGACGAGCTGAACGAACGTCCCGGCGGCGCGGGCCAGCTGGCCACCCTTCTTCGGCCGCATCTCCACATTGTGGATGATCGTGCCGACGGGAATGCTCTTCAACGGCATGGCATTGCCCGGCTTGATGTCCGCGCGCTCGCCCGACACCACCTGATCGCCGACCTTCAGGCGTTGCGGCGCCAGGATGTAGCTCTGTTCGCCATCCTCGTAGCGAACGAGCGCTATGAAGGCGGTCCGGTTCGGATCGTACTCCAGCCGCTCGACCGTCGCGGGAATGTCGAACTTGCGGCGCTTGAAGTCGATGAGCCGGATGCGGCGCTTGTGTCCACCGCCGATGCGCGAATTGATCAGATGTCCGTGGTTGTTTCGCCCGCCGCTCTTTCGCTTGCCGACGGTCAACGCTTTCACGGGGCGGCCAGCCCACAGCTCGGACCGGTCGATGGTCACCAGCTGGCGTTGCGCTGGCGTGCTCGGCTTGTATGTCTTGAGTGCCATACGCTAGACCCCCGTCGTCACGTCGATCTGGTGACCCTCAGCCAGGGTCACGATCGCTTTCTTCACGTCAGGCCGCTTGCCGACAAAGCCGCGGAAGCGCTTAGTCTTGCCCTCGATTCGCAGGGTATTCACGGCCTTCACCTTGACCTTGAAGACCCCTTCGACTGCGGCCTTGATCTCCGGCTTGCTCGCATCGAGGGGCACGCGGAACGTCACCTGGTTGTGCTGGGAGCCCAGGGTGGACTTCTCCGTCACGACCGGCGAGCGGATCAGATCGTACATGCGGATCTGACTGACGACCGCGATCAGCTTTGCCTTGCTCATTTCAGCCGAGCCTCCAGGTGCTGCACCGCGTCCTTGGTCAAGATCAGGGTGTCGCGCCGCAGGATGTCGTAAACATTGGCGCCCTGTTGCGGCAGGACGTCGAGATTGGGAATGTTGAGGATCGCCCGCAGGAAACCGGCATCGACAACCGGACCATCGATGATGAGCGCCGAGGTCCAGCCGAGCTTGCCGAGCTTCTTGGCGAGGTCCTTGGTCTTCGCTGTCGTCATCTTTGCTTCGTCGATGACGATCAGGCGGCCATCGGCCTGCTTGCTCGACAGCGCGGTCTTGAGCGCCAGCTTGCGCACCTTCTTCGGCAGGTCCGTCGCGTGGCTGCGCACGACCGGCCCGAAGATGCGCGCGCCGCCGCGGAATTGGGGAGAGCGCAGGCTGCCCTGGCGCGCATTGCCCGTGCCCTTCTGCGCGTAGGGCTTCTTGGTGGTCCCGCGGATGTCGCTGATGCCCTTCGTCTTGTGATTGCCCGAACGGCGCTTGTTCAGCTGCCAGTTCACCGCGCGGGCCAGGATGTCCTTGCGCACCGGTAGCGCAAACACCTCATCGGCGAGGTCGATCTCGCCGATCGTCTTGTTGTCCAGATTCGTGACCGGGCACTTCATGACGGCCTATTCCTTCTTCTCCGCGGGTGCGGCATCGCCGGCGGCGCTGGCGCGGAGGGCGGCCGGGAACGGCACCTCCTTTGGCGCCTTCCGCTTCACCGCATCGCGGACCAATACGTAGCTGCCTTCATACCCCGGCACGGCGCCGCGGATCATGATCAGGCCCCGGTCGACGTCGGTCGCCACGACCTTCAGGTTCAACGTGGTCACGCGCTCGACGCCGAGATGGCCCGCCATCTTCTTGTTCGGAAAGGTGCGTCCCGGGTCCTGCCGGTTGCCGGTCGAGCCGTGGCTGCGGTGGGACACGGACACGCCGTGGGTCGCCCGCAGGCCGTGGAAGTTCCAGCGCTTCATCGAGCCCGCGAAGCCCTTGCCGATGGTCGTGCCGGTGACATCCACGAACTGACCCGGCAGAAAATGATTGGCGGCCAGTTCGACGCCGATCTCCAAAAGCGCATCTGCGGTCACTCGGAACTCCGCCAGCTTCCGCTTGGGCTCGACCTTGGCCTTGGCGAAATGCCCGCGCTGCGCCTTGGTCGTGTTGCGCGGCTTGGCCGTGCCGACGCCGAGCTGCACGGCGGTGTAGCCGTCGCGCTCGGCGGTGCGCACGGCGACCACCTCGCATTTCTCGACTTTCAGCACGGTGACCGGAACATGGGCGCCCTCTTCGCTGAAGGTGCGGGTCATGCCCAGCTTCTGTGCGATCAGACCGGTACGCATCGTCAGCGCTCCCGCCCCTAGTTCTTCAACTTGATTTCGACGTCGACGCCGGCGGCGAGATCGAGCTTCATCAGCGCGTCGACCGTCTGCGGCGTCGGATCGACGATGTCGAGCAGGCGCTTATGGGTGCGGATCTCGAACTGCTCGCGGCTCTTCTTGTCGACATGCGGCGACCGGTTGACCGTGAACTTCTCGATGCGCGTCGGCAGTGGGATCGGGCCGCGTACCTGCGCCCCGGTCCGCTTGGCCGTGTTGACGATCTCGCTCGTCGACTGGTCGAGCACGCGATGATCGAACGCCTTCAGGCG
>JBGPEQ010000030.1:0-15032 GCA_041482855.1 Dongiaceae bacterium
AGCAATCCTATTGTTCGTAGATCGCGGCTCGAAGAGGTTGTAGATCTCCGGGTGGATGTCGTGACGGCACGCGCCTGCGCGCCGCTGCGAGATCTCCTGGCCTACGCCGAACCGTTCCTGCATTCCGAATCTATATGTCTGTTCCTGAAGGGTGGCCGCGTGGACGAGGAATTGACCGAAGCCGCGAAAACATGGAGTATGCGCGTTGAGCGATTCCCCAGCTTGTCAGACCCATCCGGCACGATCCTTTGCATGAAACAGGTCGCGCGTGCAGGACTCTAACCAAGTCACCCTCACGAACGGGGCCGGCACCCGTGTGCTGGCTTTGACCAACCAGAAGGGCGGGGTTGGCAAGACTACGACGACGATCAACCTGGCGACGGCGCTCGCCGCCTGCGGCCGACGGGTTCTCATCGTCGATCTCGATCCCCAGGGCAATGCCAGCACCGGATTGGGCATCGGCCGTGAGGGCCGCAAGGTCACCTCCTACGACGTCCTCGTGAACGGCGCGGCGATCACGGAGGCCACGATCCCGACGGTCGTTCCGGGCATGTCCATCATCCCGGCGTCGCTCGATCTTTCGGGCGCGGAGATCGAGCTCGTCGACCAGCCGCGCCGCGAATTCCGCCTGCGCGACACGCTCGCGGCGGCCTCCGCGGACTATGAATATATTCTTATCGACTGCCCGCCCTCGCTCAACCTGCTGACGCTCAACGCGCTGGTGGCCGCCGACGCTGTGATCGTGCCGCTGCAGTGCGAGTTCTACGCGCTCGAAGGATTGACCCATCTCATGCAGACGATCGAGCAGGTCAAGCGCGTGTTCAACCAGCGGTTGAATATCCAGGGCGTCGTGCTCACCATGTATGACAAGCGCAACAATCTCTGCGAGCTCGTCGCCGCCGACGTGCGCGGACATTTCGGCCGGACGGTCTACGAGACGGTGATTCCGCGCAATGTCAAAGTCTCGGAAGCGCCGTCGCACGGCAAGCCGGTCCTGCTCTACGACCTGCGCTGTGCCGGCGCGCAGGCCTACGTCCATCTCGCGCGCGAGGTGCTGCAGCGCGAACGGCAGGTCCTATCGGAAGGAGCCCACCCATGAGTCAGGATGCCGGAAAGCGTCTGGGCCGCGGCCTGTCGGCGCTGCTCGGCGAAGCCGCGCCGGAATCGCCGCCGGCCGCGCGGGCGACGCGGACATTGACGGCCGATCAAATCGTCCCCGGGCCGTTTCAGCCGCGGCATCGTTTCGACGATGAGGCGCTCGCCGCGCTCGCCGATTCGATTCGCGAGAACGGCGTTCTCCAACCGATTCTCGTGCGTCCGCGCCCGGGACAGCCGACGAGCTATGAAATCGTCGCGGGCGAGCGGCGCTGGCGCGCGGCGCAGCTGGCGAAGCTGCACGAAATCCCGGTCATCGTGCGCGAGATCGGCGACCGCGAAGCGCTCGAGCTGGCGCTGGTCGAAAACGTGCAGCGCGAGGATCTGTCGCCGCTCGAAGAGGCCGACGGTTATCGCCGGCTGCTGCAGGAGTTCGGGAACTCGCAGGATGACGTGGCGCGCCGAGTCGGCAAGAGCCGCAGCCACATCACGAATACGATGCGCCTCCTGGGCTTGCCGGAGTCGGTGCGCCAGCTCATGGAAGACGGCAAGCTCTCGTCCGGCCATGCGCGCGCGCTGCTCGGCACTACCGATGCGGTCGGCCTGGCAACCCTGGTCGTCGCGCACGATCTCAACGTGCGGCAGACCGAGCGGCTGGTGAAGAGTCATCGCGAGGGCGCGCCGCGTCTGCGGCGGCCGCCGAAGGACGCCGATACGCGCGCCCTCGAGCGCGATCTGACAACGCGGCTGGGCCTGACGGTTTCAGTCGATCCCCGTGGCGAAGGCGGCACCGTCACCGTCCGCTATCAGACTCTGGAGCAGCTCGACCTCATCCTTGCAAAGCTGCGTGCGGAGGCGCCGCCGCAGGTCCAGTAGCGCGGTTCAACTGCCCCGCGACCGCCGCGGCGCCTGGGCGGCGATCTCCAGCAGCACGCGCCGACAGAGAACCTCTGCCGGCATCCCCGTACTCTTGCAATCCATCTCGGCGCGCGTGAGCCGATCGATCACGTGATGAAGTCGTGCCGGCGCCCACTGCCGGACCTGCTCATGAAGGCGAGGCGCGAGTTTGTAGAACACCGGCGGCTTCAAGGCGCGGATCGCACGCTCGCGATCGTCAGCCGATGCCACCAGGTGCAGCCGCAGGAAATGTCGGCCGGCCGTGCGCAGGATCGAGACCGGCGCCGTGCCCTCCGCCAGCGTGCGATCGGCCAGCCTCTCGACCGTCGCCAGATCGCCGTCGCCGAGCGCGAACACCAGATCGTCCATCGACAAGGCCGCGCTGTCGCCGACGCAGGCGAGGGCGTCAGCAAGCTCGAGCGTCCGCACCGAGTCCGATGGACCCATGTAGGCCACGATCTTTTCGAGCTCCCGCCGCGTCACCCCGCGATCGCCGCCGAGAGCGCCAACGAGATAGTCGCGCGCCTCGTCGGTCGCACGCAGGTCCGCGCGGCTGAGTTCCTCGCCGATGAAGCGGGAGAGATCGCCGGCCTCGTCGCGATAGCAGGGCAGGGCGGCGGCATGGTCGGCCGCTTCGAACAGCTGGCGAAGGGACGAGCGCGGACCCAACTCGTCCGCCTCGACGACCACCAATCCGCCGCCGGCCGGCGAATCCAAGAACGATTCGATGGCCGCCGATTGACCGTCGCCCGCATTCCGAAGCCGCACGACCCGGCGGCCGCCGCCGAAACTGAGGGCGGACGCTTCATCGCTCAGCAGCGACGGTTGCTCGCGAAGTCGTTCCACGGTGATCTCGGAGACTCGGAATGGATCGGCCGCGTCGCCGGCGACGGCGGCGGTCAGGCGGTCGGCGCGCTCGCGCACCAGGCCCGCATCGGGTCCGTAGAGGAGAACGGAGGCGACCGCCGCGTCGACGCTGCGCAGGAAGGAATCGATGTTCCGCCCGGTGACCTTCATCGGCCGGCGGCAGATCCTCAGTTGCCTTCGCGGGGCTGCAGCGCGAGGGCGAGACGCGTGCGAATGTCGTCGCTGATGGCGCGGGCGCCGCGTTCGCGCGCGTCCTCCTGCGAAACCACCGAGGCGAATTGCGAGGCGAGGATGTCATAGCTGCTGACGGAGCGGCTGGACCCCGTGACCAGCGCCGTGCCGTCGTCGAGCCGTCGCAAGATGAAGCTGGCCTTGAGCGTCAGATTGGCGCGCGTGGCCGTTGCGTCCTTCTCCAGGAACAGGTTCTCGCGCGTCTCCGTGAGCGCCACGCTCAGGGCATATTTCGCCTGCTCCGGTTTGCCATAGGGATTCAATCGTTCGCGCAGCATGTTGTACATCTGCTGGCCGACGCGATCCGGAATCGCTTCGATGTGGATCAAAGCGAGCTCGTCGACGACCGAGGCGTTGTCGGCGCCATGCTGACCGTACAGCGGGTGATAGCCGCAGCCCGCGAGCACGAGACCCAAACAGACGAACAGCCTACGCCACAACATTGACGATGCGATTCGGTACGATGATGACCTTGCGCGGCGGCTTGCCCGCGAGCGCGCGTTGCACGGCATCCTCGGCCAAGGCTGCGGATTCTGCAACCGATTGCGCGGCGTCGCGCGGCAGCTCGATGGTCGCCCGGAGCTTGCCGTTGACCTGGACGGCAATCGTCACGCTGTCGTCGACGGTCAACGCACGATCGGCCTCGGGCCAGGGCGTTTCCATGACCAGCTGGCCGTGACCCAGCTGTCGCCACAGCTCCTCGGCGAGATGCGGCATCATCGGGCCGATGAGCCTAGTGAGCGCTTCGAATGCCTCGCGCAACGCCCAGTTGCAGCCGGGGATCGCTTGTTGCGCGCCGTTCGTTCCCACGAACTCGGTGATCACGTTGACGAACTCGTAGAGCCGCGCGACCGCCTTGTTGAAATGGAACTTCTCGATGTCGTCGGTGACGCCGGCGATGGTCTTGTGAGTCACGCGCCGTAGCGGCTCGCAGCGCGCGTCGATACTCGCTGGCATCGGCGTTTCCGCGGACGGCAGGGCGGACAGCCGTTCCGTGATCAATCGCCACAGTCGCTGCGCAAACTTTCCGGCGCCTTCGACGCCGGCGGTCGTCCACTCGAGATCGCGATCGGGCGGACTGTCCGAAAGCATGAACCAGCGCGCGGTGTCGGCACCGTAGGCGTCGATGATGACGCTGGGGTCGACAACGTTCTTCCGGTTCTTGCTCATCTTCTCTGAGCGACCAACTACTACCGGCGAGCCATCGATTGTCGACACGATCGCGCCATCAATGGTTTTCTTGGTCTGCTCAGGAAGCAGCCAATTGCCCGCCGCGTCGCGAAAGGTCTCGTGGCAGACCATGCCCTGGGTGAACAGTCCGGCGAAAGGCTCGTCAAGCTGCAGGAGGCCAATGCGCGACAGCGCCCGCATGAAGAAGCGCGAATAGAGCAGATGCAGAATCGCGTGCTCGACGCCACCGACATACTGGTCGATCGGCAGCCAATAGTCGACCGCCGCGGGATCGAACGGCCTCTCGCTCTTCGGGCTGCAGAACCGCGCGAAGTACCAAGATGAATCGACAAACGTGTCGAGCGTGTCGGTTTCGCGGCGCGCTGGCGCGCCGCAGCGTGGGCAGGCCACCTGCTTCCAGGTTGGGTGGTGTTCCAACGGGTTGCCAGGACGATCGAAGGACACATCGTCCGGTAGCGTCACCGGCAGGGCCTCCTTCGCCACCGGTATGATGCCGCACTTCTCGCAGTGGATCATCGGGATCGGACAGCCCCAATAGCGCTGCCGCGAGACCAGCCAGTCGCGCAGGCGGTAGTGCACAGTGCCTTCGCCGACGCCGAGTTCGACCAGCCGCTGGATTGCGGCACGTTTGGCGGCCGCCACATCGAGGCCGTTGAGGAAGCGGGAATTGATGGCGCGGCCGTCCTCGAGATAGGCCGTGTCGCCGATGGCGAAACTCCCGGGATCTTCGCCGGGCGGGCAGACCACGGGCGTCACTGGCAAGCCATACTTGCGGGCAAAGTCCAGGTCGCGCTGATCGTGTGCGGGACAGCCGAAGATGGCGCCGGTGCAGTACTCCATCAGCACGAAATTGGCGACATAGACCGGGAGCTTCCAGCTGCCATCGAATGGATGGATGACCTCCAGCTTGGTGCGGTAGCCCTTCTTCTCGGCCGTCTCGATGGCCTCGGCAGTGATGGCGGTCTTCCGGCACTCGTCGAGGAAGGCGGCAAGACCGGGGTCGCCGGCACCGAACTCGTTCGCGAGCGGATGATCGGCCGCGATCGCCACGAACGAGGCGCCGAAGAGCGTGTCCGGCCGGGTCGTGAAGATCTCCAACCGGTCCGGGCGGCCGGCAAGGCCGAAGAAGGCCCGCGCGCCCTCGGAGCGGCCGATCCAGTTCTCCTGCATCAGTCGCACCTTCGCGGGCCAGCGGTCCAAGCCCTGCAGGCCGGTCAGCAGTTCCTCGCTGTAGGCGGTGATCTTGAAGAACCATTGCGACAGCTTGCGACGCTCGACGATGGCGCCGGTGCGCCAGCCGCGGCCGTCGATCACTTGCTCGTTGGCCAGCACGGTCCGGTCGACGGGATCCCAGTTGACGCTGGCTTCCTTGCGGTAGACCAGGCCGGCCTCGAACAGATCGACGAACATGGCCTGCTGCTGCCGATAATAGTCCGGATTGCAGGTCGCGATCTCACGCTCCCAGTCGAGCGACAGGCCCATCGATTTCAACTGGGCGCGCATGGTCGCGATGTTGTCGTAGGTCCACTTCGCCGGGTGGACCTTCTTCTCCATGGCGGCATTCTCGGCCGGCAGCCCGAAGGCGTCCCAGCCCATCGGATGCAGAACGTTGAAGCCCTTGGCCCGCTTGTAGCGCGCAACGACGTCGCCAAGAGTGTAGTTGCGCACATGACCCATATGGATGCGGCCGGAGGGATATGGAAACATCTCCAGAACGTAGTACTTGGGTCGGCGGGCATCCTCCTGCGCGGCAAAGCAGCGGCGCTCGGCCCAGAGGGCCTGCCATGCGGCTTCCGTTTCCTTGAAGTTGTACCGCGACATCAGAAGCTTCCTGTCCAGCGGGGCCCGTCGGCCGCCACCCGCCTGGACAGACCGGCCCTGGCGACGGGCGGTCGGTTATTCGCCGAGCTGCGCGATACGCATCTGGCGCGCGCGCGTCAGGATCGCGTTCTCCAGATCCGTCGCCGTATTCGGAGCGATCTGGGAGTCGACCCAGCCGGCGGAGCCGTTCAGCTGCTGGCGGAATACCGAGGCCCGAATGCCATCGGCCCGCAGCGCGCGGCCGAGGATGTAGACGTTGACCTTGAAGCGCTCGTCGGGCGATTGCGGCGGCGAATACCAGTCGGTGATGATGACGCCGCCGAACGGATCGGCCGAGACCAGCGGCATGAACGACACGGTGTCGAGCGATGCCCGCCACAGGAAGCTGTTGACCCCGATGCCGCCGCCGCCGCCGCCCGCATCGGCATCGCCCGGCTTCTGGGTCCCGCCTAGGCTCAGCCCGCCCGGTCCGAAGACCGACTGCTGCTCGTCATAAATCGGTTTTCCTTGGCCGGGCTGTCGCGACGTCGGATAGCGGGCCTCACCGCCCAAGCCGCATCCCGCCAAGACACCGCACACGGCGAACAGGAGCGCCGACCGCCACCATGGAGAGCGCCGTGATTCCAGATTCCGCATCGTCTTCCGCCTCACCGCATGAAATGCGACAGCATCTTCGTTCAGGCGCAGACTTAAAGCAAACCCCTTGCGGCGGGTCAAGAATAGGCCGGTGCGGCCTATCGCCCTAGCTGGCAAAGATTTTGTGCTTTTGGTGCCCATGCCCTATGTAGGAGCGGTTCGCCCGCGCCGGGAGCGAGGCGGATATTCGGTCAACGGGAATGCTTTGATGATATGGGCAAGCTGATTTGGTTGGCCTCCTATCCGAAGTCGGGCAATACGTGGCTGCGCGCCTTCCTCCACAATCTCATGCGCAATCCGAACGAGCCGTACGACATCAACCGGCTGACCGATTTCACGTTGAGCGACGCGCAAATACGCTGGTATCAGCTGTTCGATCCGCGGCCCGGCCCGGAAATTTCGGAGGAAGAGGTCGCCGCCTTGCGGCCGAAGGTGCACGAGGCGATGACGCGCGCGCATCCCGACACGGTGTTCGTGAAGACCCACAATGCGCTGGTCGAAGACCGCGGCACGCCGATGATCACGATGGAATACACGGCCGGCGCGATCTACGTTATCCGCAATCCTCTGGACGTGGTCATCTCTTACGGCGATCACTACGGTCTGACCATGGATGCGGCGATCGCGGCGATGGCAACGCCGGGACTGCAGTCGGTGAATGAAGAGATTCATTGCTATGAGCGCTATGGCTCCTGGTCCGAGCATGTCATGAGCTGGACCCACCGGCCGACGCCCGGCCTGCACATCGTACGCTACGAAGACATGCTGAGTTCGCCGCACCGGACGTTTGCGGGAGTGGCGGCCTTTCTGAGTCTGGAGGTGGCGCGCGATCGCCTGGACAAGGCCATCAAACTGAGTTCGTTCAAGGTGCTGCGCGAACAAGAGAAGCGGCACGGCTTCATCGAGCGCACCGCCAGCTCGCAACGCTTCTTTCGCGAAGGCAAGGCCGGGCAGTGGCGCAAGGCGCTGACGCCCGCACAGATCGAAACGATGACGTCGGTCCATCGCGAACAGATGACCCGCTTCGGCTACTGGCCGTTGCGCGACGAGTGATCGGCAGGATGCTACCGGAATCTCAGCAGCCGCGGATGAAGCAGTCGGGCCCGACCACGCGGCTGCTGCAGAGGGCAGCCGGTCTCTACGCCCGCGGCGACCTGCAGGGCGCCGAAGAACTGTGCGGACAACTGCTGCAGCTCGACCCCGATCAGCCCGATGCCCTGCATATCATCGGCCTGGTCGCCTGGCAGCGCGGCGAGCGCCAGCGCGCCATGGACGAAATCAGGAAGGCGATCGCCAGCGATCCCGGCAAGCCGCAGCCCCACAACAGCCTCGGCGTCATGCTCAAGGAACTCGGCAATCTCGAACACGCCGAAGCCGCGTTCCGCACGGCCGCCGATCTCATGCCGAACTATCCGGATGCGCTGACGAACCTAGGCAGCATACTCTGTGAAACCGGCCGCCTCGCCGATGCCGAGACGGCGCATCGGCGCGTCGTGGAATTGGCGCCCAAATACGCCGACGGTCACAATAACCTTGCGACCGTGCTTTCCAAGCAGGAGAACTGGGAGGCGGCGGCGGCCGAGTGTCAGATCGCAGTCGAACTTCTACCCACCCGGACCGAATTTCACCTTAATCTCGGCAATGCATTGTCTGTTTTGGAAAGGTGGGAGGAAGCGGCGACGGCGTACCGGCGTGCGGCCGATCTTGGGCCGGACAATGCCGACGCCCTAGCGAACCTCGGTATCGCGTTTTACCGCCTGGACCGGTTCGACGAGGCGGTCGAGGCGCATCGTATTGCTGCGAAATTGCGGCCAGACGACGCGCACATTTGGGTCAATCTGGTAGCCGCCGAGATCGATGCCGGCAAGACCGATGCTGCGCTGGAATCCTCTCGCAACGCGCTGAGGCTCGGTCCCGACTATCCCGAAGCGCACAATTGCGTTGGAATGGCGCTCAAGGCGAAGGGACAGGCGGTGGATGCCATTGCAGCATTCGAAACTGCGATACGACTGCGGCCGGACTACGACAAAGCCTACAACAATCTCGGCGTCATATTGCAGACGCAGGGCTGCTTCGGCGAATCGCTTGCGGCCTACACGAAAGCGTTGGAGTTGACGCCCGACTATGCAGCGGCACAGTGTAACATAGGAATGCTACATCTCCTGCAGGGCGAGTTCGATCCCGGCTGGCGAGGTTATGAATTCGGGATGGACGTGAAGCGTGGGCGTGCCGAGTCCCGCTACCATCAATATCGGAAATGGGAAGGTGCAGACATCGCTGGAAAGACCATCGTCGTGTCGGCGGAGCAGGGCGTCGGCGATCAGATCATGTTTGCATCGCTATTGCCGGACTTGGTCGAGCGCGGCGCAACTTGTTTGGTAAGGCTCGACAATCGTCTACAGCCGCTGTTGCGACGATCGATCGATGGGCTGACATTGATTCCGCACGATGATTCGGCGTTCTCGCGGATCGAGCAATTTACCGTCGACTACCAGGCGCCGATTGGAAGCTTGTGCCGATGGTTGCGTCCCGACTTGGCGACCTTTCCCTCTCGCGCGGGCCATTTCAGAGCCGATCCGACGCAGATCGACATCTTGCGGAATCGTTATCGCAATCGACTGGGCGACCGCCCACTCATCGGAATATCATGGCGGGGAGGAACCGGAGCTATCGTGCAGGTTCGCTCGATCCCCCTGGCGGCCTGGGCGCCGATACTGGCGCAGTCCGCCTTCGGGTTCATCAATCTCCAGTATGGCGACTGTCGCGCCGATCTGGAGGCTGCTCGGCGCGACATCGGGGTCGAAATCCTTCACGACGAGACGGTAGACCCCCTCAAGAGTCTCGATGACTTCGCGGCCCAGACGGCAGCAATGGACCTCGTGATATCGATCGACAATTCCACGGTCCACATGGCGGGCGCTCTCAATGTGCCGGTCTGGGCGCTTCTGCCGGCGGTACCGGATTGGCGCTGGATGCTCGGGCGGACCGATTCGCCCTGGTATTCGAGCGTGCGGCTGTTCCGCCAGCCGTTGGCGGGAGAGTGGACACCCGTCATCGCGAGGGTCGCGGAAGAGTTGAAGCACAGGTTTGGTGCTGCCGATCGAGACCGGGCCGCGAGCGGTCGGCCCGAATTCGACCCTCCGCGCTGACCGAAGGCGGCCAGGCGTGGGGAAGATCCTGTGGCTCGCCTCCTACCCGCGGTCGGGCAATACGTGGCTGCGCGCCTTCCTTCACAACCTTCTGCGCAACCCCGACGAACCCTATGACATCGATCGATTGCAGGACTTCACGTTGATCGACGGCGACGCTCGCTGGTACCGGATGTTCGATCCGCGGCCGCCAACGGAGTTGACGAAGGAGGAAGTCGCAGCGTTGCGCCCGAAGGCGCATGCAGCCATGACCGCGGCCTTTCCCGACACCGTAATCGTGAAGACGCACAATGCGTTGGTCGAGGATCGCGGTTCCCCATTGATAACGCTCGAGCACACGGCCGGGGCCATCTATGTCGTTCGCGATCCGCTCGATGTCGCCGTGTCCTACAGCCATCACTTTGGCGTCTCGCTCGAGGAGGCTGTTGCCGCCATGAATCGTTCGGGCAATCAAAGCATCGGCAACCAGGCCAACTTCGTCTACGAGCTGCACGGATCATGGTCGGAGCATGTGAGGAGCTGGACGGCGATGCCGAGTCACGCGCTGCACATTGTCCGCTACGAGGACATGGCGAGGGAGCCGCTGCGCGCGTTCGGCGAGGTCGCGGGGTTCCTGGGCATGCGCGCCGGACCCGAGCGGATTGCCCGCGCGGTCGAGCGGAGCGCATTTTCCGTCCTTCAACGGCAGGAGGCTCACCATGGCTTTCGCGAACGCAGCAAGAAGTCGGACCGGTTCTTCCGCGCCGGCGAAGTCGGGCAGGGACGGCGGCTTTTGAACCCCGACCTGATCGCGGCGCTATGCGCAACGCACCGGGAATCGATGGAGCGCTTTGCCTACTGGCCGACCCCGGCACAGTCATGACCCCGGCATAACCCGGCGACCGTCCAACGCGCAGGATCGCAGAATGCAGAAACCGCGAGTCGAAATCGTGAGTTCGACGACTTTCAAGGAAGTGGATCGCATGCGGGCGCTGGCCCAGCCGCCGATCTTGCAGATCGGCAGCAAGGAGGCGATCCTCGATCGATCGTCGCGACGGTGGCGCGACCTTTTCCCGGACAAGGAATTCATTGGCCTCGATATCGAAGCTGGCGCAAACGTCGACCGCGTCGCGGACATCTGCATGGACTTCACCGAGCTGGAGGCCGTCCTCGACGGCCGGCGCTTCGGCTTCATCGTCTGTCAGCATGTGTTGGAGCATGTGCGCAAGCCGTGGCTGGCGGCGCGCAATATCCAACGGCTGCTCATGCCCGGCGGCTATTGCTACGTTGCCGCGCCGTGGGTGCAGGCCTTTCATGGATTTCCGTCCGACTTCTGGCGATTTTCGTTCCCGGCCTTGCTGGAGTTGTTCGACGAACTCGAATTCGTCGACATGTACTACAGTGCCAGCGGCACGGGATTCGACGCTGCCTACAAAATTCTCGTCGACGGGCGTGTCGATCTCGCGCAAACGCCCTTCGAGATCGAGAGCCATTTTTTTCAACTTGAATTCGACCAGGAGCAGAACCTGAAGCTGGCCGACTTCCGCGGCGGGAAGAAGCTGCTGATTGCCCGAGGCTATATGCCCGTGTTGTTCATCAATGCGCTCGGTCGCAAGAAGGCCTAGGGTGGCCAATCAAGATCCGAATAAATCATTTATAATCAATAGATTATACGGCAACGCCGGCGGCGACACGGTGTGGTATTTTTGCCACAGACGGCGAAAAAAGGATGCCGCTCGGCGACTTCGTCTTGACCCCATTGCCGATCCCCGTAGATTTCTCGCCGTAATCAGGCGCTAGCCCGGTTGCCGTCCGGTTAGGGGAATTCCGGATCTTGGGGCGCTCCGAAGGACGATGTGTTTCAGGGGGGCCGGTGGACGCATCGGCCTGCACGAGAACGAGGGACAGACAAATGAAGAAGGCTCTTCTAGGAACTACCGCGTTGATCGCGGCAGGCTTGGCGTTCGGCAATGCTGCGTATGCGGCCGACGGTGTCAAGCTCTCCATCGGCGGCCGTTACATGGGCGCCGCGGGCGTTAACTTCGATAACGCGGACGGGTTCAGCGACAACGGCCAGTCCAGGGACTATGTGTTCAAGCAGGACGTCGAGGTCTACTTCCTCGGCGAGACTGTGCTGGACAACGGCTTGACCGTGGGTGCGCGCGTCGAGCTCGAGGGCCAGACCTCGAGCGACCAGATCGATGCCGTGTATGCCTACTTCAGCGGCGGCTTCGGCGAGATCCGGTTCGGCGATACGGGCGAAGCCATGGGTCAGATGTGCTATGTTGCGCCCACCGCTTCGGGGATCTTCGGCGCGGACTCGCCGAACTTCAACTTCTCCAACGCTGGCGTCGGCGGAGCCGGCAATGGCGGCATCGGCGGCTACGGCGCCACGAACGGCACCTGCTATGGCGTCGACGACAAATCGACGAAGATCGTCTACTTCAGCCCGAACTTTGCCGGCTTCAGCTTCGCGGCGTCGTTCACTCCTGATGGCACCGAAGACACGCGCAACACGTTAGGCGGTTTCGGTACGCGATCGAAGGTCGATGGTCAGAATTCCGAGAACCTCTCCGTCGCCGCCAACTTCACGCACGATTTCAATGGCGTGAACCTGATTGTCGGCGGCGGCGGCACGTGGAGCTTCGACCGCGAAAATTCGGCCAACGATGAGCGGCGTGACTACAATGCCTATGCCCAGGTCGGCTTCTCCGGCTTCACGATCGGCGGTGCGTTCGGCTATCGCCAGAACCGCGGCGGCGATGGTTCGGACGACCTAATCTACAGCGCAGGCATCACCTACAACTGGGACGCCTGGACGGTCGGGCTCGGCTATTCGCACGGCCAGTATGAGATTGCGCAGTCGGGTACTCCTCTTGTTGGCGTCATAAACGGGGTTAACCAGGCGACGGTTACCCCTACTTCGGACATCGTCGACTACTCCAACATCTTCGCGTTGACGGCATCGTACGCCCTCGGGCCGGGCATCCAAATCGATGGCGTGGTTGAGTACGACGACTACCAAGGCGGTACGGAGCAGGGTCGGGATTCCGACTACCAGGGCTTCTCCTTCGGCCTCGGCACTTTGATCAGCTTCTGATCGCTGCGGCGATTGGATGTGAGTTGACGGGGAGGGCGAATGCCCTCCCCGTTTTCGTTTGCCGCTATGCCGGTCGTCCGCTGAGCGCTTCGCGCAAGGGCGCGAGGTGCCGTTCGAATCTTCGCCACCGGTCGATCGAACTGTCATAGATCGGCCGCCGCACTTGCTCGAGGCTGGCCGTCTTCACCTGTCGATCAGTACGGTAGAATTCGAGGCAAGTTCTCTCCCATTCGAGGCCGCAAAAATCGACCAATCGTCGCGCTGATCCCTCGAGATCGCTGACAACGTCCTCGTATGCGAGATCCAGGATCGGGATGGGAAGAACGCGGCGCCAATGCGCCATCAGCCGCTCGCATTCGCGGTAAACATGTCCGATGGCCCAGAGGTCGCTCGCCCAGATCGGCATGAGGGCAAGGTCTCTGCTGTAGCAAGAAAGGCCCATATCCAAAGGATTGCGGCGGCAATAGATGATCTTTGCCCGCGGGAATAGTGTCGCGATGAGGCCAAGTCGATGATAGTTCGTGAGCAGCTTATCGACGATGCGTGCCGCGCGTGGGGCCAAGTTTTGCAGGCGGTCAAGATGTTGCTCTGCGATCGAGCGGACACCGTCTTTTGTAAGATGGGCCGCGTAACCTATTTCTTCCCCGCGCCCGGTCTGCTTGACAAACTCGCGCTGCAGTCCGCTTGCTATGCGCCCGATGTCCGGAAGCTCGTCGGCTCCGAAGACCCGCGAATGGCTGGCGAGAATTTGCTCGCACAGCGTCGTACCCGAACGGGGCATTCCGACGATGAACACCGGTATCTCGCTGGCAACGCCGAAGTCGGCTACGCGACGGAAATAGTTGAGGTCAAAGACTTCCATCGTGCAGTTGACTGAGGCAGTTCTCCTGTCGGGGTCGTAGCGTCCGCTCTTCGGCTCCAGTTCCAAGCGACGAAGCAGGTTGCCCTCTTTCATGTGGTGAAACGCGGCATCGAACTCGCCAGCTGCCTCACGACACTGCGAAAGCGCGAAATGCAGCTGTCGCCGCCGCTCCATGGGCAGCGTTGGATCATTGGCGCGCGCCGTAATGCGCACCATCTCCTGCTCCGGGACACTTGACTTGAGGTGCCTCAGAATACCCGCGAGTGCGTCGCAGTTCTCCGGATCAAGCTCCAGCGCTCTCTGGCAGTAGGCGTGCGCCTTCTCGAATTCCCCGATTTGTCGATGCAGATTTCCCAAGGCAATGAGCGAACGCGTGGACTGTGGTTCGGCGGCGGCCGCCTTCTCGAAGTGAGCAACGGCGTCCCCCGTGCGATTGGCTTCGGCGCAGATGCTGGCCAGCAGCATGCGAGTGTCGGCATCGTCGCCAAGAGTGCTCAGTGTCGCTTCGAGCACCCCAATCGCCTCGCCGTGGCGCGCGACAGATGTTAGGATCCTGGCGAGGTTCATCGCCGCGGTTGCAGACCGTAGGTCAAGCGCCAGCGCGCGTCGGAAGTCTTCCACGGCATCCGATTGTGCGATCTGCTCTCGGGCCATGCCGAGATTGTTGAGGACGCGGGGATCGTTGGGCCGCAGGCGATCGGCGACTTCGAGGTGGCGGACGGCCATCGCCGCGTCGCCGGCTTCTTTCAGCAGCAAGCCAAGGTTGACGTGGGCATCGACAAAGCCGGGTTTCGCGGCGATGGCGCGTCGGTAGCACTCGATTGCACCGGCGATGTCATCTCGCGCCCTCAGCAGGCTGCCCAGGTGGAACAATGCTTCCGCGTGATCGGCTGCTTCCGCAATCGTCTGCCGAAAGGCCTCTTCGGCCGCCGCTGCGTCCTTTCGGGCTAGATGGACCTGTCCGAGATTGTAGAAGAATGCCGGGCGCTGACGGATAGCAATTGCCTGCCGGATCAGATCCATGGCGTCCTCGTGCCGCCCTGACTGGTGCGCCACGAGGCCCAGGAAATGAAGCGCATCCGGATTGCCTGGCTGCTCGGCCAATACCTGCCGGTAGCGTGCTTCCGCCTCCGTCAGTCGGCCGGCCTGATGCAGTGCCAGCGCCTGCTGCAACGTTCCCGATGCCATCGCCATTTCGTTGATC
>JBGPEQ010000031.1:0-14777 GCA_041482855.1 Dongiaceae bacterium
CCTAGTACTACTGCATCACAAATTTCTGCGCCGCGTTTTCCTCGCGATTGGAACGGCGCAGCATGGACATCGTGACAAGGTTGCGACGAGCGCGACGATGAGGTGTCGACGCATGGTTGCGACTGAGTTGGGGATATGGCGTTCAGGCCGCAACGGCGGCGCCTCTGGGTCTGTAACCGTCGGGAACGGCAAGTTGCGGGAAGACCGTGGCGCCGGCAGGTCCTGAGGGGGGAATCGTCTCCCGCTCGGAGATCAGGAATCCGTAGGCTGCGATGCACAGCGTGGCGTGATGGTGGAAGCCGCGCCAGCCGCGCCCTTCATAGTGCCCGAGCCCGACCTCCTGCTTGAGCTCCTGATAGTCGCGCTCGATGCGCCAGCGCAGTTTGGCGGTGTCGACGAGCGCGCGGAAGGAGATGTCTTCGGCCAGGGTCGAGAGCCAGTATTTTGTCGGCGCGTCCTCGCCCTTCGGCCACTCGATCAGCAACCACTCTTCCGGTGGGGCCTCTTTGAGTTCGTGACGATGTCCAGCGCGAACACGCACGCGCGCAAAGCGCGAGGACAGCCCTTCGGCCGTGCCTTCCCGCCACTTGATCGTCCGCCAAGCCTTCGCAGGCAGACCGAACGCGAGTTCCTTGACCGAAATCAGATCGGGATCGCCGTGGCGTCCCCGCTTCGGCGGCTCGTGGCCCGGCCGCGGCGCACGGCCGGGCGCCCACACCAAGATGTTCGACTGAATGCCGGCCACATAGACCAATCCCAGCGCCGTGGTGCTCCGGCGCAGCTTGGCGTCGTTGCCGTAGCCGGGGTCCATCAGCACCACCCCGCGCGCAAGGCCGGCCGCGCACGCCCAGCCGAGCTGCTCGAGCGCGATCTCCGGCTTGGTCTTGAAGCCGATCTCTTCAGGCACCCCCGCCTTGCGCCGGCGGTCGCGGTCCTCCGCCCAGTCGGCCGGCAGATACAGGCGATAGGCCACCGGCAGGCTCGCTTGGTGATTGGCAATCGATAGCGACACCGCCACCTGGCAGTTGTCCTGCTTGCCGATCTGGCCGCAGTATTGCCGCCTCACCCCGACCGAGTGCCGCCCCTTCTTGGGAAGGCCGGTATCGTCGATGATCCAGGCCTCGATCGGTCCGTGGCGCACAAGCGCCGGCACCACCATCGCGCGCACCTTGGCCAACACCTTTCCGTCCGACCACGGCGCCTGATTGACAAAATGCAGCAGCGATTGATGCTGCGCCGCCACCCGCGCGGGCGCCGTCAGTGCCGCCATCGGCTCGACGCTCTTGCGCTCGCACGGCATCATCAGGCCCACGCAATAGTCCCGCAGCGGCCGCTCCCGATCCGCGTGGCCGATCACGCTCACAAGCCCCTCGACATAGTCTGCAAATCGCGATTCACTATCCTCTGCCCTTTCGAGACCCATCTCCGCCCTCATCGGCTGGTGTGTGAATCCCCTCCAATATCGTGATTCTCACCTCCATCCCCTGCGACTTTCTGACTCAGTCGTACCAGAGCGCGTCACAGCCGGAGCACACGAAGCATCGGGATTGGTGCAGCTCAAGGACCGGCTGGCACCCTGGGCAGAATCCTGCATACTCTGCGCTGCAACATCGGGGCGGGGCGCATCGCCTCTTACACCGGTGGGACAATGTTTGGGGAGAACGCCATGAAGACTCATGAGGGAATGCGGATGCGGCGGGTTGCGCTCGCCGTGATGGTGTCGGCGTCTGCGGTCGCGATCTCCGACGCGGGATCGGCGGCGGCGGAGACGGTTAAGCGCGGCGGCACATTGGCCTTTGCGCGGCCGGACGAGCCGCTGACATTCGATCCGTTCGTGCCGAACGACAACGGCTCGATCTACGCGCTCGAGCAAGTCTGTGACTCGCTGGTCGAGGCCGACAACACGGGGCGCGGGCTGCGGCCGGGTCTGGCCGAGTCCTGGGAGGTCTCCGGCGACGGTCTTACCTACACGTTCAAGATCCGCGATGCCAAGTTCAGCAACGGCAACCCGGTCACCGTGGATGACGTGGTGTTCTCATTGAAATCGCTGGCCGATCCCAAGCGGTCGATGAGCTTCATCCTCAAGCCGGTCAAGTCGGTCGAGGCGGTGGATGACAGGCATGTGAAAGTGACGTTGTCGGAACCCTACGCTCCGATGCTTTCGGCAGTCTCCGTCTATGCATCGGGCATCGTGCACAAGAAGACGTACGAAGCCAGCCCCGAGAAGTTCGGCTCGGCGCCGATGTGCGCCGGACCATTCGCGGTCGAATCCTACGAACGCGGGTCGAAGGTCGTGCTGGTCCGCAATCCCAACTATTGGGACATCGCGCCGGACGGCAAACCCTATCCCTATCTCGACAAGATCGAGATGCAGTATGTGCCGGAGAGCAACACGCGCGTGCTCGGTTTGAAGAACGGCGACTACGACGCGATCAGCACGGTGGCGTTCAACCAGGCGAAGTCGCTTGAAGCCGGCGGGGATCTTGTGCTGGAAGCGCAACCGATCTTCCGGCTCGACTACGTCTATCTCAATCATGCGAAGAAGCCGCTCGACAACAAGAACATCCGGCTTGCGCTTAACTATGCAGCCAATCGCGAGGCGATCTTGAAGGCGGTCTATTTCGGGTTCGGTCAGCTGCCGAACTCGTACATGCCGGTGGTGAATTTCCATTCCGACGCCGTGCCCCTGCTGCCCTACGACATCGAGAAAGCCAAGAAGCTGGTGCAGGAATCCGGCTATGACGGCACGCCGATCAAGCTGATGGTCGATACCGGCAATGCCCCCTTCCACCAGATCGCGACGATCCTGCAGCAGGGTTGGGGCGAGGCCGGCCTCAAGACCGAGATCGTCGAGTTCGATGTCGGAACGGCTTTCGATATGACGATGAAGGGCGACTACCAAGCTTACGTCAGCTACATCACCAGTGACATCAACGACACCGACGAACTGGCAACCATCGAGGCCGACTTCAACGCCGGCACGAACGCGTTCTTCACCTGGTACAACAACGCAGAAGTGCAGAAGATGCTGACGAAGGCACGCAGCACATCCGACGACAAGAAGCGGGCCGAGCTCTACGCCAAGGTGCAGCAGATCGTCTACAATGACGGCTACAGCGTGCCGCTCAATTTTGTTCCCGCGGTCAACGGCCTGCACAACTATGTAAAGGGCTGGAAGCAGCTGGCCAACGGTTGGTGGTGGTTGCAGTACGTCTGGCTCGACAAGTAAGCGCGAGCCCGCAAGGACAGAGCATCCGACGCCGCATTGGCGTCGGATGCTACAGCGGCCAGCGTCACCATGCCGTTTCTCAATTACATCGCGAACCGGCTCCTCCAGATGGTGCCGGTCGTCCTCGGCGTCAGCCTGGTGGGGTTCTTTGCCATTCACTTGGTGCCGGGCGACCCCATCCAGATCATGATGCACGGCCGCGCTACGCCGGAGACCGTGGCAGCGATGCGCGTGCAATTGGGATTGGATCGCCCGCTGATCGAGCAATACGGTCGCTTCGTCGCGTCCGCGCTCGTCGGCGACTTCGGCCAGTCGATTATTCAAAAGCAGGGCGTGGGCGGGATCGTCGGCGAGCGCGTGCTGCCGACGATCTTCCTGCTGCTCTACAGCACAGTGCTCGCGATCCTCATCGCCTTGCCTCTGTCGCTCATCGCTGCACGCTATAGCGATCGCCTGATTGATCACACGATCCGCATCGGCGGAATGGTCGGCTTTGCCATGCCGCCCTTCTGGGTCGGTCTGCTGCTGATGCTGTTCTTCGGTCTCACTCTTAAATGGTTCCCGGTTTCCGGTCTGGGCGAAGGATTTGTCGATCGGACCCGACATCTGTTCTTGCCGTCAGTGACCATCGCGCTGTTCCTGGCGCCCATTCTCGTGCAGTCGCTCCGCGCGGCGATGCTGGAGGTCATGACCGCCGACTACATAGAGGTCGCCCGGGCCAAGGGCCTCACGCCGCGCCGCATCCTGCTGAAGCATGTGCTGCGCAACGCGCTGATCCCCGTCATCACGATCCTCGCCGTCAACATCGGTTGGCTGCTGAGCGGCGCGGTCGTTGTGGAGTACGTCTTCTCGTATCCCGGCCTCGGCTCGCTGCTCGTCCGCGCGGTCAGCTACCGCGACTATCCGGTTATCCAGGGGCTGTCGATCGTCTTCGCGGTTCTGGTTATCGCCGTCAATCTGATGGCCGACCTGAGTTACATCCTGGTCGACCGCCGGGTGCTCAAGACATGACTGCCGTCGCCGAAACCACGACGTCGCGGGCACGCCTGTCGCGCCGGCTGGCCGAAGAACTCCGGCAGTGGCCGGTCACGCTCAAGACCGGAACCGGCATCATCACGGCCGTCGTGCTGGCCGGCATTTTCGCGCCGTGGCTCACGCCTTACGATCCCTACTATCAGGATTTGATCAATGCCCTTCAGGCGCCGGGTTGGGAGCATCCCTTCGGCACCGACATGTTCGGGCGGGACATCTTCGCCCGCGTGCTCTACGGCATCCGCATCGACATGCAGATCGGCTTCTTCACGACCTATGTGCCGATGACCTACGGAGTCATGCTCGGCGCGCTGGCCGGCTACTACCGCCGCTGGTTCGATGCCATCCTCATGCGCGTGCTCGACGTCGCCGTGGCGTTTCCCTTCCTCGTCTTGATCATCGTCATCATCGCTATCCTCGGACCGGGCGTGCACAACATCTACGTCGCGGTCTTCCTGGTCGCCTGGGCGATGTACGCCCGCCTCGCGCGCGCGGAGATGCTCGTCGAGCGAACAAAGGACTACGTTCTGGCCGCCCGCGTCTTGGGCTTCGGCTCGGGGCGGATTGTGTTCGGCCATGCTCTTCCCAACATCATCAGCTCTTCGATCGTGTTCTCGATGTCCGATTTCGTGCTGAACATCCTGCTGGTGTCGGGGCTTTCGTTCCTCGGCCTCGGCGTGCAGCCGCCGGAACCGGAATGGGGCGCGATGATTGCCGAGGGCCGCGACTTCATCCTCGACGCCTGGTGGATCTGCACGCTTCCCGGTCTGATGGTGGTACTGACAGGAACCGGCCTCAGCCTGATTGGTGACGGCCTCGCGCGCAGACTCGGCCACAGCCGCAAGAGCTTGGTGTGATCCGATGGACAACGCGCCAGTCAGCACGCCCAGCCGTCCCGGCACCACCGATGATATTCTGGTCCTGCGTGGCGTGACGACGGAGTTCCGCGGTCGCCGAACGCGAATCCGCGCCAACGACGACATCAGTCTCGCGATCAAGCGCGGAACCACGCTCGGCATCGTCGGTGAATCCGGGAGCGGCAAGTCGGTCCTGTGCCGAAGCATTCTGCGTTTGCTGCCCCCGCTGGCCGATGTTCACACGACCGGCGTTGTGGAGTATGAGGGCCGCGACCTCCTGATGTTGAACGAGGCAGAGATGCGCCGTCTGCGTGGCACCGAGTTGCGCATGGTGTTCCAGAACCCGATGACGAGCCTCAATCCGGTGTGGCCGATCGGGGATCAGATTACGGAGGGCCTGCGCGTCCACGGCGGACTGTCGAACGTCGGGGCGCGAGAGAAAGCCATTGAGCTGCTGGGGCGCGTGGGAATTCCCAGCCCGGAACGCCGCGTCGACGAATATCCGTTTCAGTGGTCCGGTGGAATGCTGCAGCGCGCGGTCATCGCCATGGCGATGGCCGGAGCACCGAAGCTGCTTTTCGCCGACGAACCGACGACGGCCCTCGACGTCACGATCCAGGACCAGATCCTGGCGTTGCTGCTCGAGCTGCAGGAACGCACGGGCATGACCCTCGTCCTGGTATCGCACGATCTGGCTGTCGTCGCCGAGACCTGCGACCACATCGCCGTCATGTATGGCGGCCGCATCGTGGAAACGGCGCCGACCAAGGCGATCTTCGACGGTCCTCGCCATCCCTATACGCTGGGGTTGCTGCGATCGATCCCCCAGGTTTCGGTCGGCGCCAAGCGACTGACGCCGATTCCCGGGCAGCCGCCCGACCTGGCGCAACTCGGGCCCGGCTGTCCGTTCGCGCCGCGCTGCGCCTATGCGTCGCCCGATTGCACGACGACGCCGATCCGCCTCCGATCGGCCACGACGGATCATTTCACCGCCTGTCTCCATCCCGAGCGCATCGTGCAGGCCGCGGCATGAGTTTGGGTAGCGAACTCGGCGCGCCCCTGATCGAGATCGCCGGCGTGGCGGTGCATTTTCCCGTGCAGCGCACGTGGATTGACATGGTCGGTGGCGCCCCGCGCCGCCAGCTGCGGGCAGTCGATGTCGTCGACCTGACGATCGGCGAGCGCGAGACGCTCGGCTTGGTCGGCGAGAGTGGCAGCGGCAAGACCACGCTCGCGCGCACGCTCGTGCGCATCTACGAACCGACTGCGGGGAAAATCCGGCTCAGGGGTCGCGCCCTCGCCAGCTATCCGCGCCTGGGCGAAGACGGCCTGTGCCGGCAGATCCAGATGGTGTTCCAGGATCCTTACTCGTCGCTGAATCCGCGCAAGACGGTCGCTGCGGCTCTCACGGAAGTGCTGTTGTTCCACCGGATCTGCGCTACGGCCGCGGCGCCCGCCGAAGTCGCGCGGCTGCTGCGGGAGGTCGGATTGCCCGAGAGTGTCGCCGGCCGCCTGCCGCGCAGCCTGAGCGGCGGTCAACGCCAGCGCGTCGGTCTTGCCCGTGCCCTCGCTGTCCGGCCCGCCTTCATCGTGCTCGACGAACCGGTTGCCGCGCTCGACGTCTCGATCCAGGCGCAGATCCTAAACCTGCTGAAGGATCTCAAGGATCAGGCCGGCCTGGGCATGTTGCTGGTTGCGCATGAGCTGTCGGTGGTGCGCCACATGTCCGACCGGGTCGCCGTCATGTATCTCGGCCGCATCGTGGAGCTGGGCGCCGCCGAGGCAATCTTCGAACGGCCGCAGCATCCCTACACGCAGAGTCTGCTGAGGGCCGTGCCGCAGCTGATTCCCCGGCGCCGCCACCGCGCCGCCGTCCTCACCGGCGATATCCCAAGCCCGCTCGACATTCCCAGCGGCTGCCGTTTCCATCCCCGTTGTCCGAAGGTGCAGGAGGTCTGCCGCCGGATCGATCCGCCGGTGGTGTCCTCGGCGTCGGGCCACCTTGCAGCCTGCCATTTTCCCGGCTGAAATCCGGCACCCACCAGGAGACCGAGCATGTGCGACAGCTTCGTAGCCCTACCGAGCACAACGACGACAAAGACGACGCTGGCAGCCAAGAACGCAGATTGCGAGATCAACGAGGCGCAGGTCGTATTGCGGTTGCCGCGACGGCGCTACCCGGACGGCGCGATGCTGCGGTCGACCCATATCGTGATTCCGCAGGCGCGCGAGACCCACGAGATCATCATCGACAAGTCCTATTGGACATGGGGCGGAGAGATCGGCGTCAATGAGCACGGTGTCGCCGTCGGCAACGAAGCCATCTTCAGCACGAGCAAGGAGACGGGCGATGGTCTCATCACCGGCGACCTGCTTCGCCTGATGCTCGAGCGCGCCAAGTCCTGTGATGAGGCATTCGAAGTCTTCGGCGATGTGCTGGCGGCGCATGGCCAGGGCGGCAATTGCGAACTGCGCGGCAATTCGCATTTCGACTCGAGTTATCTCGTCTCCGACCGGACGTCGGCCTATGTCATCGAGACGGCGGGTCGCGACTGGGTCGCGCGCAAGGTCGAGGGCGTCGGCGCGATCTCCAATGCCATGACCATTCATGCGGACTGGCAGGAATCGCTCACGTCGCTCAAGCCGAACGGTGGCGGCAAGATCGATTTCCAGCAGACCTTCGAGGACGAGCAAAAGGTCGGCGCCGTAGGCGCGCGGCAGCGCCAGAAGGTCGCTTATGATTGGCTGAAGTCGCGCGCGGGCAATATCGGCCTGCGCACCATGGCCGACCTGCTGCGTCAGCATCCGGAGGGATACGATCCGGCCGAGGGTGAGGTCTGCGCGAATATCTGCATGCATGCGGGCCCCTATCCCAATCGATTCTGGCAGGCTTGCGGCGCCATGATCATGGAGGCGGCGCCGGAGGGTGCGATGGCCTGGGTGACCGCGACCTCCGGCACCTGCGTGTCGATCTTCAAGCCGGCCTATTTCGGGGTGGCCATGCCGGAAACCGGGCCGCTGCCGCACGAGATTTACACGGACGGCGCGTTGTGGTGGAAGCACGAGCACCTCCATCGGCGCGCCATGGCGTCGTTTCAAACCCTGGGTGCGGAGATCCGTGCGAGCTTCGAGCAGCTCGAGGACGGTTTTTTCGCCGAGGGTCGCGCGTTGATTGCGGCGCCAGCGGCGCAGAAGACCGAATTCATGCGCGATTGCTGGCGCCGGGCGGGCGACGCTACCGACCGTTGGATCGCCGATCTGGAGCGGCGCAACTTCACATTCCAGCACGCCGGCTTTGCTGCGACGTGGGATCGATTCAACCGCGCCGCGACGATGCCGTGGCTGCAATGAAATCAAGACAAGAGGGGCCAGGAAATGACAGACAATAATGCCTTTATGGGAGCTGTCGGACTCGGAAAGAAGATCGCGCGTGGGGCGATCACTTCGACGGCAGCGACTCAGGCGATGCTGGAGCGCATCGAACGTCTCAATGGCACGCTCAAATGCTACGAGATGGTGATGGCGGAACAGGCGCTGTCCGATGCCAAGAAGGCTGATCGGGAGATCAAGGCAAAGAAGCTGCGCGGGCCGCTGCATGGCGTGCCGGTCGCCATCAAGGACCTCTGCGATATCGAGGGCGTGCCGACGGCCTCCGGCATCCCGATGTTCCGGTCGAACGTCGCGAAGCGGACCTCCACCGTGGCGGCGCGGCTCAAGGCCGCCGGCGCGGTGATCCTGGGCAAGCTGCAGCTAACCGAGGGGGCACTCGCGCTGCATCATCCAGATGTTCCGCCGCCGGTGAATCCCTGGCGGCAAGACCGCTGGTCGGGCGCATCCTCCTCGGGCTCCGGTGTCGCAACGGCGGCCGGCCTCTGCTACGGATCACTCGGCAGCGACACCGGCGGCTCGATCCGGTTTCCGTCCTATGCCAATGGCTGCGTCGGGCTGAAGCCGACCTGGGGGAGAGTCAGCCGCTATGGCGTCTTCCCGCTGGCGGAAACCTTGGACCATATCGGTCCCATGACGCGCCGGGTGGAAGATGCCGCGGCCATGCTGATCGCGATCGCCGGCCGCGATGAAAACGATCCCTCCAGCTCTTCCGAGCCGGTGCCCAACTATCTAGCGGGGATCGGCAAGGGGCTGAAGAACGTCACCCTCGGCTTCGACGAGAAATACTGCAGCGCCGATGTCGATCCGGCAGTCGTGAAGACGCTGAAGCGGGCGGTGTCTGTGCTGAAGAAGGCCGGGGCCACCGTGAAGAGCGTGAGAATGCCGTCGACGGAGGCCGCGGTCGCCGGCTGGGTGCCGCTCTGTGCGGTCGAGGCCGCCCTTGCGCACACCGCGACCTATCCCTCGAAGAAGGAGGGCTATGGGCCGGTATTCGCGGGGTTCCTGGAGAGCGGACGCACGCTTTCCGGGCTCGACTATTGCCGGGCGGAGATCGACCGGCAGAACCTGCGCGGCGCCCTGCAGAAGCTTTTCGTGGAGATCGACATCATGGTCGTCCCGATCATGCCCTGGCTCAACCCGTCGGTAGCAGAGTTCAATGCCTTGTGCGAAGACCCGGACGGCCTGCGCAAGCTGATCCACTTTACCTGCATCTACGACACCACCGGTCAGCCGACCATCACTCTCCCGGCTGGACTCGACGCCAACGGTTCGCCGCTCGGGTTCCAGATCGTGGGTCGTCGTTTCGAGGAAGCCCTGCTCTGCCGCGCCGGGATGGCTTGGCAGAACGCAGGAGGCGGGCAGGGCGGAATACCTCCGCTTGCGGCATGATTGTCGACTGTTCTGCGCACATTGACAGGCGGTATGTACTTGAGAGCGGTCGGATCTTACTGGCGGGAAACAGTCCAACTTTGGCGGACGATCCTCAGATGAGATCGGTATGTAGAATTGTCTTGATGGGATTCAAAAGACATCTACGCGGCGCCCCGCCGCCGCATTGAACTCCTGTTCTTGCAACCGGAATTGTAACCCAACTCGCCGAGACCGATCGAGACGAATCGCTACAAACCGAGGCGAGCACCACTCCCCAGCCGCACAATTCCGCACTTATCAAGATCCATATCGACCAATCGAGACGAGACCCGACGAACCGAGGGTTCGAATCCCTCCCTCTCCGCCAGCGCTAGCGCATTCCGGAAAATCAATCGCTTAGCGGCAAGCGCCGTGTGAACGGTGGGCGAACGGTCGCCTGCCCCTACCGAAAGCCCAGTCCGGTATGAAGCTACTTGGCCACGCGGTGGCGCAGACTGCCAAGCGGATCTAGATCTACCCGACGACCATTCCGCCGCTGTCCCAAAAGCGTCATCGATTCTTGCTATCGTTTGCCGTAGGGTCGTTCAGTATTTTCCTGCGGCGATTTCACCGGAAGAGGGAGCAAATAATGTTGGAAATTCGATCTCTTGGGCTCAGGACGGCGGCCTTCGTCCTCGCCTACAGCGCAGCCCTGATGTCCGCCGGCACGCTGGCGAACGCTGCCCCAAAGCATCTATTCCTGATCATGATGGAGAACCACTCGACCGAGAACATTCTGGGCAATGCCGGAGACGCACCCTACATCAACCAACTCATCAAGCAGCCGGGCGTGCGTTACGCCACCCAGTATTTCGGCGTGACCCATCCCAGCCTGCCGAACTACCTGGCGCTCTTCTCCGGCAGCACCCAGGGGATCTTCGATGATTGCAAGGCTGGCGCCGATGTGACCTGTAAGCCGGAGGAATTCGTGCCCGACGGCGACGATGCCTCTACTACCGGGCATCTCCTGACCGACGAGCAGGCCGCGACGGCCGCACGCCAGCCGCATTTGTTCGCCGGCAAGACTCTCGTGGACCAGCTCGAAGCGGCCGGCCATAGCTGGAAGGCCTACATGGAGGCCATGCCGGCCGACAATAAGACCCTCGAATACGCGCCGGTCGGCGCCGACGGCAAGGTCATCGCCAAGCTCTATGCGCAGAAGCACAACCCGTTCGTTTACTTCGCGAGTGTTCGCAACGATCCCAAGCGGATGGCCAACGTGGTGCCCTACGACCAATTCGCGCAGGATTTGTCAGCCAACAAGGTCCCGGACTTCGTTTGGATCAGCCCGCATCAGTGCCACGATATGCACGGCGTCTCTCCGGCGGGCGCGGCGGCGATCAAGATGGCGGAGTGCGCCTATCCAAGTTCCGGCCTGGATCATGGCGCGATCAAGCTGGGCGATGCCTATCTCGCCGAGATCGTACCGACGATCACCGGTTCGGCCGCCTGGAAGGAGGGCGCGGCGCTCGTCATCGTCTGGGACGAGGACGACTATGCCGGCTTCGCGGGCACGGCCGGCAGCCCGGTCGGTTTCAACGGCACGGTGCTGGGAGGCTCCCGCGCCCCCCTGATCGTCGTCACGGCCGGCACGGCGCCGGCAGAGAAAATCGTCCAGCCGGCCAATCACTACAACCTGCTCGCCGTCATCGAGAAGGCATGGCACCTCGGTTGCCTGAAGAACAGCTGCAAGGCCGGGAAAGCGAATACGCTGGCCGGCCTGATCGACTGAGGCGCCGGCCGGCGGGGGCTGTCGGAAGGTTCGTCGGGAAAGACGGCTCACTGCGGCCTCTTTCTCTGCAGGCCCGTGCGCTTTCAGGCAAATGAGCCTGTCGGGCAGCTATTTCCGTGAGCGGCGGCCGCTGCCGCGTTGCGGCAGCCCCTGCGCGCCGGTCGGAAGAGTTTGGCCCGACGTTGGTGGCGGCTTGACAGGGGCGGGTGGCAGGGGTCGGAATGGCGGGGGGACGGCCCGACAGCCAAGCACAGTTGCTGCCCGCGGCCAGCCAGACAAAACAAACAGGGAGGAAATCGTGCCGTTCAAGAATTGGCTGTTCGCCGCCGCGGTCGCAATGCTGCTCGGTGGTTCGCTTGCAGGCGCGATTTCGGCGCCGGCGCGGGCGGAAACCGTGCTCAACCGCGGCATCGGCGCCACCATCAGCACGCTCGATCCGCAGGTCAACTTCCTCGCCACCGACGGTTTCATTCTCGACGATATCTACGAGGGATTGATCGACTACGACGCCAACGGCCAGATCGTTCCCGGCGCCGCCGAGAAATGGGACGTCAGCGACGACGGGCTCACCTACACCTTCCATCTGCGCGATGGCCTGAAATGGTCGAGCGGCGAGCCGCTGGTGGCGCAGGATTTCGCCAACGGTATCGTCCGCACCATCGATCCGGCGACGGCTTCCGACAAGGCTTATATCTTCACGACGACGGTGTCGGTCACCGGGGCCGCCGACTTCAACGGCGGCACCAACAAGGATCCGGCGTCGGTCGGCGCTACGGCGCCCGATGCGAAGACGCTGGTCATCAAGCTCGCCAAGCCGGCGCCCTATGCTCTCCTGCTCATGAGCTCCTTCTATGCCCCGCCGCTGCACAAGCCGAGCCTGGACAAGTTCGGCAAGGACTTCATCAAGCCGGAAAATATCGTCTCCAACGGCGCCTACAAGATGATCGAGAATGTGCCGCAGTCCCACGTCACGCTCGTGAGGAACCCGAATTATTGGGATGCGGCATCGGTCAAGATCGACAAGGTCGTGTACAGGGTCACCGAGGACGACAATACGGCCGTGAAGCTGTGGCAGGCCGGCGAGCTCGACCTCACCATCGACATCCCCAGCGACCAGATCGACAAGCTCAAGGCCGAGTTCGGCGACCAGGTGCACGTGTCGTCCAGTACGGAGTCGGTGTATGAGAGCTTCAATCTGAAGAAGCCGCCGTTCGACAACCCCAAGCTGCGCGAGGCGCTGAGCCTGGCCATCGATCGCGATGCCCTGATCAACAAGGTGCTGAAGGGCGGCTATTCCGTGAACTGCTCCTATACCATCCCGATCCCCAATTACGATGCGCCGAAGCTGCCGGACTGCGCGATGGCCAAGGCGGACCGAGTCGCCAAGGCCAAACAGCTCTACGCCGAGGCCGGGTTCGGACCGGACAAGCCGCTGAGCCTGGCGATCGAATCGACCAACAGCGATTCGCCGAAGAAGATGGCCGAGACGATCGCGGTGATGTGGAAGCAGACGCTCGGCGTCGATGCCAAGGTCCACGCCCAGGACCGCGACAGCTGGCTGGCTGTTTTCTCGGCCGGCACCTGGGACGTCTTCAACGACGATCTCGTCGGCGATTTCGCCGGCCCAGAGAGCTACCTCTCCTACATGGATCCCCGCGCCGAGGCCGGCTACAACTGGCCGAGCCCGGAATACGAGGCGACGATCGACAAGGCCCTGGCCGTCGGCGACCAGGCCGGCCGCTACAAGCTGCTCGCCGAGACCGAGAAGATCCTCCTCGACAGCTATCTGACGGCGCCGGTCGCGGCCGGTCCGAACCGGCATCTGGTGCGCTCGTCCGTCAAGGGATGGGGCGACAATCCGCCGGATTGGCATTCGAGTCGCTTGATGTCGATCGAGGCGCAGTGACGTGGAATTGGGGGGCGGCCCGACGGGCGCCCCCCGGGCCGTCCTGAAGCCACGCTGATAGAAAGCAGGCGGCGTGTTCGCCTATGCCATCAGGCGCATAATCGGCAGCGTGCCGACGCTGTTCGCGCTCACCGCCATCACCTTCATCATGATGCGGATCGCGCCCGGCGGGCCGTTCTCGGGCAACCGCAAGATCACCAAGGACGCCCTCGCCAACATCGAACGCGCCTATCATCTGGACGAGCCGCTGTGGCTGCAGTTCGCCCGCTACGTCTGGGGCGTGCTGCATTTCGACTTCGGCCCGTCCATGACATATCGCGACTACACGGTGAGCGAGCTCATCCGCGCGGGCTTTCCGACGTCGCTCGAAGTCGGCATGTGGGCCATGCTGCTGGCCACGTTGACCGGGATCGCTCTGGGCATCGCCGGCGCGCTCCGCCGCAATCAGCCGATCGATTACGTCGCCGGCGCCCTGGCGATGACCGGCCTGGCGATCCCGATCTTCGTCATCGGGCCCATCCTGCAACTCGTCTTCGGCCTGCGCCTGGGCTGGCTGCCGCTCGCCGACTGGCCCGGCGACTTTGCGCACAAGATCATGCCCGTCGTCACCCTCGCCCTGCCCAATATCGCCTATGTCTCGCGGCTGATGCGCGGCAGCATGATCGAGACCGTCCGCACGAACTACGTGCGCACGGCGCGCGCCAAGGGCATCGGCGAGTGGCGCACCATCGCCCGCCACGCCTTCAAGGGCGCCATCCTGCCGGTGGTCGCCTATCTCGGCCCGGCCACGGCAGTCACCATTACCGGCTCGATCGTTGTCGAGCAGATCTTCGGGATTCCGGGAATCGGCCGCTACTTCGTCACCGGCGCCAACAACCGCGACTATCCGCTGATGCTGGGCGTGACGCTGTTCTATGGCGCGATCGTCATCTTCGCCAACCTGCTGACCGATATTGCGCGCGGCCTGCTCGATCCCAAGGTGAGCTATGAGTGACGCGGCCGCCGCGCCGGCCGATGTCGCGGCGGCGCGGCGCGTCGGGCTCAGTCCGTTCCGGGCCTCGCTGCGCCGCTTCACGGCCAATCATCTGGCGGTCGTCAGCAGCTTCGTCCTTCTGTTCATCGCCTTCGCCTGTTTCGTCAGCCCGTTCTTCTTCCCCTTCAGCGCCGACGACGCCGATTTCGACAATCTGTCGGCGCCGATCGATCTGCTCTCGGCGCATC